>NZ_CAMYOS010000004.1:0-128901 GCF_947280595.1 uncultured Gardnerella sp.
TGGTTTCGGTGTGAAAGTCTTCACAATCGTACCTTTTCTCTATTGTGTTTCGAGCTTCACTTTCATTAGATGAACGTAATTTATAACAATCACCTTGTGAAAGTTTATTGCTCATAATCCGTGGGCTCCCTGAAAGTCCTCGATGGCGAGTGGGAAAAGCGCTTTGAAGGACCCCTTAGGGAAACACAACAATCTGCAAGTATATCGCCAGCTAAAGACTATAACAAATCTTCTTGTTTAGAAGATATTTATAGACTATATCCAGCGCACATTTTGCACAAACTACAAATGTCATACTAAAAATTCATATATTCACATCCAAGTATTTAAGCACCCAAACACTTAAGCTCCAAAGCACCCAAGCGCCCAAGCACTTAAACACTTAATTTAATTTTATGATTCGTATACAAATTTTTAAGCATTCATGATTTTTGCAAGCGATTGCACTCTAGGCAAATCAAAAAGATTGTCTAGTGACACTGGATTTCCGTCACCATCTGCTAACGGAATGCGCCAATTCGGATACTCATCACTTGTTCCAGGCTGATTTTGAGAACGACGCTCACCAGTAGCGTCCACAATTGAAGCAGCCAACAATCTAGATGGAGCAGCTTTCAAAGCACGATACAGCGCTTCAACAATATCTTGCTCATGTTCAGACTCATTCTCAGCAATCTTCTTATCTAAGAATCCACCTTCAATAAGCATCTTCAACATAGCATTATGCTCTGCAACAGCACCTGCACGGAAATCTTCTACAGATCCTGTAAGCAAATGCAAACGCTCACGAATATCAACATGCTCATAGCGCAAATATCCAGCTGCTGGCGGCAAATCATGAGTATTTACAGACGCTAGTGTCATCTCACGCCACTTACTTGGATTGCGGAACACGCCATCTCGAGCTTCAAACCATTCAACTGTGCAACCAAGCACAGCCTTTTTAGCTAAAACTTCAATTGCGTTAGAAGGAAGTACGCCAAGATCTTCACCGACTACTACTCCGCCAGCACGAGTCGCTTCTATAGCTAAAATACCAAGCATAATATCCGCGTCATAGTACACATAAGCACCATTCTTAGGCGTAGAATTTTCAGGAATCCACCACAAACGGAACAATCCTAAAATGTGATCTATTCGCACAGCACCTGCAGAAGCAAACATGCCGTGAACCATATCCCTGTAAACCTTGAATCCAGTACGCTCAAGCTCTAACGGATGCAAAGGTGGCTGAGACCAATTCTGACCATTCTGATTAAAGTAATCTGGTGGTGCACCTACGCAAGCGCCATGCGCAAAACGCTCTGGATTCCACCAAACTTCAGAACCTGCTGGATGCACTCCAACTGCCATATCAGACATAATTCCAATACGCATACCAGCTTTTCTAGCAGCAACTTGAGCATCATGCAATTGTGTGAAGGCAACCCACTCAAGCCAACGATAGAATTCTAAAGTATCTGGGAAACGCTCTGCTAAATCACGAATTTCTTTAGAATCTTTATTTAAGCAAGATTCCCAATCATCTTTACCTTTAGGAGCTCCCCACTTGTCGTAGCACAAGCACCAAGTCGCATAGCTCTCAAGTCGTTCGCCATAAGCACGCTTAAAATCTTCAAAATCTTTCGCGCGCGTTTCACTAAGCCCAGATTTGAAAATAATCCACAGTGCATGCATTTTTACACGCCACATTGAATCTCTGTCAATAATTTGCGAATCGTTATTTAACTGCTCTACTTGAGAATGCAATTGGCTAATAGTATTCTTATCTGACTCATCTAAAGAATCATACTCAGGAATACTTTCTGGATGTATATAAGTCACATTCAGCATCGATCTTGCAATAGGCAAATAAGGCGATGGAGTTAATGGAGCAACCGGCTCGCTCGCATGCAAAGGATTTACCAATACGAAATCAGCACCAGTCTTTTCCTTAGCTTCAACTAGTAATTTAGCTAAATCTGCATAATCGCCAACACCCCAAGACTTAGAGGAGCGAATCGAATAAAGCTGAGCCATCCATCCCCAGATTTGCTTTCCATCAGATTCAATAGAATCTAACGTTTCAATGCGTTCTGGAGCGCTAATTAACGTAGACTCTTCCGTGCGATCAGCTACAGAGATTCTAAGAGTGTGATATCCCATAGGCAAATCAGCTGGAATCTTTAATAACGATGTAGCAACAAACGTACCATTCACAGGGAAAGCAACATCATTGTTATTAGGTTCGATTGATAATTCACTTTTATACTGTTCGCCATTTTCTAAGATAATTTGAGCAGTTGGATACTCTAAAATACCCGTATTTATTTTTACAGTGTCTTCCTTACCAACAATATGCAACACAGTTGGCGCAACAAGACGAGTATGACGTTCAGATAAAATATTCTTAATAGAAGTATCAATAGCTTCATCATCATGTGCGTCAACGCCTAAAGCATCTAGAACTGATTTCAATACGTCATCATCGGTATTATGCTCTACGCCGTCAGCGCCCACGAAATGAATACCAATACCCATCAACTCAGCAAGTTGAGTAAGAGGCAACACTGACACTTCTTCTTCTACTTTATTGTTCATATTTTCCATCGTTATCTGTGAGGAGAGTATTTACATCGCACTATTTTACAAAGCAACTTTTACAAATAGGTTACATTTTAAAATAGTTTGATTTTAAATTTTCAAATAAGTAACTTTTACAAATCGCAAAATAAGTAACTTCTACAAAACTACTTTTGTAATTTGCTTACATTTTTACAATCTGACTATATTTTTAGATTTATTACATTGTTGCATTTTTAGATTTATTAAATTTTAGACTTGCAACGACTTTTTGCAGCTAAAGCAACGTCAATAGCTTTGTCATTACACAAATCTAAAAGCGTTTTTTGCGAAACACCAGGATTAAGAGCAACTGCCCTCCTAACCATTGCAGCTAGAACCACTGGCGCATCCTCAATAGACGAAACTCCAAGAGATGCAAGATAATCTAAAGTCGAAGCACTAACTCCTTCAGTTTGCGCACCTTCAAGCCTCATTTTCCACGATGCTTTAGGATTGCATAGAGCAGCATCACGGACTTTTGCACAAGTATCTTTAGTAAGACGACCAACTAACCAATTCTTCACATTATGATTTTGTGCAACAGCGAAACGCACTTCGTCTGACTTATCTTCAGAAAGTTTTACCAAAATGTTTGGAAATGGCATTGTACTAGCTAATTTTATACGATCTTCTTCAGGCGTATTAGCATTCCCTGCAACAGCTTCAAGAAGTGCTGTTGCACGAGAAAAATCTGCTTGATTGCTTCGATCAGGCAATTGCCTAGTAGCAAACTCATGAAGCTCTTGCGAATTTTTAGAATGTCGAAGATGCTCATAAACTGCCGTCAATGGCTCGTAATCACTGCTATTAGTATTAGACATTGCATCTTTAGCAACAGCATCATCACTCTCATCTTCACCATGAGAATCCTCATTATCTAGCTTAGAATCCATTGTTATTCACCGCCTTTTATAAAACTAGAGCACAGATTATAAATTCATTAACTCAAGAATTCATTGTAACTTCATTAGCAAATCAGCCGATACTTCAACACGCGTAGCAATAGATATGTATAAATGAAACGCAAAAGAATGCTGTAACAAAACTCATGATGTAACAAAGTGCATTTCAAGCGCAAAACATACTGAAACACGAAACATAAACTAGAAAACTAACTCTAGAAAACTAAAACTATGAAATGCTATTAGCATCTCCTAGTTGTTCAAGCAAAATAGCATCAGAAAAAGCATTTCTTACACTTATCGCAAATTCTTCAATATTTTTCGTTGGAATCAGCATATTTATACGTATAAATTCGCCATATTCTTCCCTCTCAACTATCCCATCATACTTGCTTAGAATATTCTTAAACATGCGCAATTGTTGATAAGAAATATTGCACATAACTCTTTTACATTCAACGATATCTCTAATATTCGCACAAGAAATCGCACTTGCAGCAGACCTAGAATAAGCTCTTATAAGTCCTCCAGATCCAAGTAAAATTCCGCCAAAATATCTTGTTACTGTTACAACAGTGTCAGTCAAATTAGAGGAACGAATAACATCAAGAATAGGTTTTCCTGCAGTTCCAGAAGGCTCACCATCGTCACTCATTCTTTCAGATAAGCATCCATTTTTATCTCCACATATAGCAGCATAAGCTACATGACGAGCTTTAGGATGTTGCATCCTCACGGATTGCACAAATAACATTGCTTCATCTAAATCAGATACATGACAAGCATTTGCTATAAATTCAGATTTCTTGTCTATCAAAGAATCATGAGATGGAGATTGTGGCGTATCAATCACTGTGCGCATAATATTCATAAAATTTAAAAATCAGATTAAAAGTCGTGTTAAATTCTTAAAAAATATTTGTTTACACATTATAAAATAAAGTTTTCAAGATTTATCGTATTTCATTAGACGATCCACAACTTTAATAACTTCACTAGTTTTCTTATCTAATAGCTCTGCATTATCGCTATAAGACACATCTTCTAAACATTCGCTTATTTGAGCGCGAGCAACTAATACAGCTACAGATCTCAACGCTGCTGTTGTAGCTGAAAGTTGCATCAAAACATCAGTACAATATGCGTCATTTTCAATCATATTTTCTATAGCTTGAACCTGACCACAAATGCGATGCAAGCGAATCATCATTTTACTTTTGTCAATATTGTACTCGCTCATATAAGACTCCAACATTTAGTAAATGTGAAACAAATAAATGACATCTTCATAAGAAATCAACACAACATTTTCACCGTACCACTTTTTACTAGCTAAACCAAGACTTTTTATATAAGATACTTATAAACGAATTTATAAATATTCTTACACAACACCACAAAATAACAACAAATTTCCAACAAATACAAACAATTTTACATTAAAATACAACAAAATACTTATATAACACAACAAATTTTTCTATTATTTTAATGTAACAAATTATAAAATTATTTATTCATATCAATTCCTCTCTTATTTTCAAAAAGTATTTGAAAAACAATACTCTCTAGTAAATTAGTAAAATTTATGGAGTTTGCTCCTTCATATTGAAAACGCGCTATTTTTATAAATTTCGTACAAATCAAGCGATACACGCAATCAATACTATCCATACACTTCATACGCGCAACATACGCTCAACTTCATAATCCTGTATTATGAATTACTTATAAAATCCGCACACGAATATACATGCGATTCATATTGAAATAGCAAAACAATTACTGCTAACGGATTTAATCCGACACAATATGATTCATATATGAAGAAGCAAACTCACACTCTATATAATTTTTATCTACAGATAAATATCAGCACATTTTATAATGACGCAATCTTAAGATTCTTCTCATATTTCTGCGCTTCTCATCTGCATTAAATTTGCTTAACAATAAAACTAAAGATAACATCAATACAGTTGACATCATAATCACAACAACGCTTAAAGACGAACCTGTATGAGCTAAAGAAGAATTACTTTTATCTAGTTCATTTTCATATGACGAATCGTCAGAATAAGCATTTTTATCATTAGATTTAAACGAAATCTGCTTAGTTTTATCTAAATTCTTCACTAATTTTGATTTTTCACTCACTTCACCAAAAGAACTATTTTGCAATATAGAATTCAAAAGATGAATGTTACGACTAAACACATCTAATGAAGAATCAGTATCACTAATCTTATTTTCTTTCTTGTCTACATTGTTATTATGATCAACAATATTTGCAATATCTTTTACTGTTACAGTCTTACCTTTATCTTTATCTGAACCAATCACATTAACTGTTGTTGTAGAACCACCGTTATTTTCTGACGTAGATCCAGTATCCGTATTTTCAGATGACCCTTCACCCTTATTTCCTTCACCAGACTTTTTATCACCTTTAGAATCATGCACATCAGTTGAACCTATAGCTTTATTAGGATCAGTTGTGTTAGCTTGCGGATTCTTCTTATCTTGACCCTTAGATCCACCATTCTCAGATCCATTATTCTTATTGTCACCTGTGCTCACAGATCCACCAGATGGATTAGTGCTTCCAGAAGAAGGATTATTTGTAGTTACTCCAGAAGAACCAGGCTTAACACCAGCATTTCCACCATTTACAGTGCTACCACTAGATGTATCTCCAGTACTTCCAGTTGCTCCACCAGTTGCACCTCCAGTTGCTCCACCAGTTGCACCTCCAGTTGCTCCACCAGTTGCACCTCCAGTTGTTCCACCAGTTGAATTACCAGTTCCAGTTGTAGAACCAGAAACAACACCAGTTCCACCAGTAGTCACACCACTAGAAGAACCTCCAGTATTCGTAGAACCAGAAACGCTTCCACTTCCACTTGTAGAACCACTTCCACTTCCACTTGTAGAACCAGGCTTCGAAGGATTATTCTCTTTACCAGAAGGATTATTCACAACTGTTACGCTTCCAGAATCAGGATTATTCACAACTGTTACACTTCCTGATTCATGCTCTTTTTCTTTACTAGGATCATTATTTTCAGGCTTTTTAACATGAGGCTCTCCATTATTCCTACCTCGAACTATTGGTTTCCCACTTGAATCAAAAAGCTCTGCTTTCCAATAAACTAATCCTTCACGAGATGCGCGAGCTTGAGGACTTACAACAGTAATACTTCCACCTTTTTTAATATGTTCAACAGCTTCTTTAGGTATATTTACTCTACGATGATCGAGAATCACTGTATCAGAATCACTATGAGCACCATCAACTGCATCCCAAGCTGTAAATTCAACATAAGATCCTTCAGGCAAAGGTTCTGAAATGAACACTGTATCGCGAATTGGTTCTCCAACAGAGTGAGTTTTATTGTCTAACTTACTACCAATTTGATCAGAAACAACATGTACAGTTTCATTTTCTACGCCGAGAGCATGAGAAGCCAAAGGCTTACCTCTTGAATCATATAATTCTGCTTTCCAATAAACAGTAGCACCGTGCGAAACCGATACGCTTACAGAATCAACATCAATTTGAGTTTTTGAACTATTATCAGCTTGCTCATCAGTTATATTCACACGATTTTGCTTAACAATTCGCTCACCTTTATCTATCATCAATTGCTTAACTGTATCTGATTTGCTTTCTGAATTAGAATCAAGTGAAACAGTATTTACAACTTTATTATCTTTACTAGAACCATTAGGATTAGATCCAGATGAATTCGTACTCTCACTACCTTTTTGCACAGTAGGATCTACAACATTGGTATGAGAATACGCATTAAATAGCACATAACTTCCTCTTGGAACATTGCCAACGATGTGAGCAGTATCATGGAATTTCTCTCCTGCAACAATCATACTAGAACTCACATCAGTAGTAATAGAAGCAGGATTGAGTTCTTCTTGACTAACAGGTTCCACAAGCGTTCTATTCCAAACATCATCGTAATCAGATCTAAACGCTCTAGCTCTAGAAGATCCAGGGAAACTATATACAAATACATACCATCCAGAATTACTTATTTTATTTGCTTGAATGTTTATAATATCTTTAATAACTTCACCTGGTTTATTTTTATCCAACTCTTCAGCAGACCTAAATCTGATCTTTCCACCACCAATTGTGTAAACACCATTTTTAGCAGGAACTTCCCAATCAGCAATCAAATGATGATGGCTATCTTCTTTAGGTTCAGCTTTTTTAGATTCTCCTTCAGCTCCAGGGCGATACTTATCATTTGCGCCACGCACAAGATTATCGCCACCGTCACCAGCCCACCACACTCGTATGTGAGCTTTAGCGTCACTATTGAAACCATATTCTTCGTTGCCAGAAAAATCACCATAATCCTTAGGTAAACCGCCAACGCTAACAGTTCCAACAATATCTTCACCTAATCCAACAACATTCTGTTTTACAACAGAATCATGGAATATTTTTGCTTTACCTTGATGTACAGCAGAATATACAGATCCGCCAAGTCCATCAATATAATCACCTGTAAACCAATCTAATTTATTTTTATTTTCTTCATCGCTTTTCGCTGGATCTTTTTGATCGCTTAAAGATATCACCCAAACCCAAGATCCAAACATTCCAGCATCGTTCTCATCTACTTTATAGCGTGGTGCTTCATCCAACTCTTTAGATGTAAGATCACCATTAGCTTTCTTTGCAACAACCGCTATTTTTTGACGAGCATTAGTAAAGTTAGCTTCTGCTGCAGCAACCTGACGTAAAGATCCCGTCCCTCTTAATCTATTGACATAGTTAGATGCAGTTTCATCTTTTTCAGGCTTAAACTGTTTCAGAATGTTCTTGCTATCACCTACAAAGTAGTAGCCTTTTGCAAGCACATTCATACCTTCAATCCAATCATCAAAGCCTAAAGTAGACAAAGAAACATTATTTACAACTAAATCGCCAACATGCAATTCTTTTGTCAACATTTCAGAAGAAAGTTTTACAATAAGATGCTTTTGAACATCGAATTCAACAGATTTTTTTTCGACCCAGTTGTATCCACCATAACGAATTACATCTTGTCCTGAAGATTCCCATCTCTCTAAATAAGGCTCTTCAATATACACTTTGAAATTAGCTTTTCCATCGCCATCTGCTGTCCAAGGAAGCGATATCTCATCATCTTTAGAAGTACCTTCAAATGTTTGTGTATTACCGTAATCAAAATGAACAAGTTTATTCGTAGATTCAATCTTAAAATGAGCACCATCAACATAACGTGTTCCATAACGATTATTAAGAACAGCAACTTTCAAAACACCAGCTCTTTTACCGTTTGTGTAATGATTTTCTATTCTAATGTCTTCTGCTACTTTTTGCTCAGCATATTCCCACAAATTGTTTGCTTGCTTCATTAAATCTGAATTACTGATTTCAACAAAACCTAAACCTTTATATTTGTCCCATAAATCAGGGTTCACATCAAAACGATTATGTATTTCATAAGCTATACTTCCTTGAGTTTCAACACTCATGTCATCTTCATTATATTGAATTAACTTTGCAATAGTAGTTGCATATCTTGTGTAGCTTGGAACAGTTACCCATTTGCCGTCATACACTTTATAAGGACTACCAATTTCAATGCAATAAACAGGTTTATAATCGACTTTATCTATAATGCCAATAATACTTGCATTTTCGGAAACAGTTAAGCCATTATAAGATCCTGATTTAATTGTATAACTCGGATATTTATCATTAGCAAAAGCAGTTCTAAATCCCATAACACTAACTAAAATAAATGCAAATGCTACTAAGAGAGAACATAAATGAACCCACCTAGTATACACATTTATTGCATTCTTTCTTATACTATGCTTCCCCATAAGAAACTCCTTAACCCAACCCTTAAGCGATAGCACTCTACTATCACCTTGAGCAAAATTGCTCATGAAATAACTATGAACGCAAGATTTAAATATGTAAATAAAAAATCATCAATGTGGTCAGAAGTTCAAAACATATGAAAACTATAAAATCATTCACGTAAGTTATACACATTTGCATGAAATTAGAGAATAATTAGAAAATAAGGGTTATTTCCCAAAATAATTAAATAAAATTTGTAAAAAATTGGACTATAGGTCTTTTAACCTATAACCGGACATTGCAAGGGTTTTCGGCATGAAAAAAGGGCTTCTAGCGATTGGCTAGAAACCCTAAACGCGGAGTCAGAGAGATTCGAACTCTCGAGCCGCTTGCGCAACTAACACCTTAGCAGGGTGCCCCTATCGGCCACTCAGGCATGACTCCAGTTGCTTTACCATTCGATAACGCAACGAGTTGCTACTATATCACCCCTTGCGGACTGTGAAAAGTCAACAACGACACACCAACATAATTTTTACAGTTATGCAGGTTGGTGATCTCCAGAAAAAGTTATGAAGACTGCAAACATAACCAATCCCATACCAATTACATCAATCCACGTTGGTATTTCACCAAAACCAATACCAACAATAGCTGCAATTGCAGGATACAATGCTTGCATAACTGAATATTTTGCTGATGTTACACGCTTTAATAAAACTTGATCCAATAAAGTAGGGAAAAACGATGCGCAAGTAGCGATTACAATCATCAATGCTATAAGTTTCAATGCTCCAGACGATCCAACTGCCCAAGTTGCGCCAGGTTTAGGCCATATAACATGACAAACTGCAGGAATAGCTAAAACTGTTGATTGCAATAACCAACCTATTAAAGTAGCAACACTAACTCTATCAATTGCATTCTTGCCTTTAGCCATAGCTCGACCTGAAACAATATATAATCCCCACATTGAGCCACCTATGAGAATTGCAATCAAACCAGTAAGAAAATGAGGGCTAGAACCATCTTTCATAGACGTTACAGCGAGCAAAGTTATACCACAAGCAGCAATAACAATTCCAATTCTTTCGCGCCAAGTTCTTCCTGTTATAACAGCAACAAGCAGCGGACCAACGAATTCAATGGTGACAGCAACTCCAACAGCCATACAGCTTATTGCAACATAAAACATAGTGTTCATTAAAACTAGTGAGACACCTAACGCAACAACAATTCCCCACTGTTTTAAAGTTTTTGGCATAAATTGCCGCTTTTTGCGAGAAAAAGGACGTCTCCAAGCAAGAAGAAACAGCGTCATAAAACCAACGCGATACCACACTGCATACAACGGATCCAATTGACTAAAAGCCACTTTTGCAACCGATGTTGCAATATAAACCATTGTTGCTTCAAAAATTATAATCAATATAACTGGCATGCGGTTAAGAAGGTTCACCAAGAATTGTTTCATACTGATAACAGTACACGAAGTTAATACTTATTTATTACACAAAACTTTGTTAAATGATTTTATTACATTCATATAGCAATGAATATGACAATGAATATAGATTGAAACTTTCGAACAAATTGTAAGAACTTCGTAACAAAAAATTCTTTTTATAATATTAAAAAATTGAAAATCGTTAAATTCCCAACGAAATGACTTCAACACGCTGATAAAATAAAAAGATGCAATAATCGAACACTTGTTCTATCATTGCATTATGAGTACCACACCAAGAGTATCTGCAGCAAAGCGTGATTGGGGGCACGACACCTCTAACTGCAACATACTTCATATTGATATGGATGCTTTTTATGCATCTATTGAGATTGCGCGGCACCCAGAACTGAAAGGAAAACCTGTAATAGTTGGGGATGGTCCACGTTCTGTAGTTTCAGCGGCAAGCTATGAAGCACGAGCGTACGGCGTTAATTCAGCAATTCCAACAGCTAAAGCACGTAGGCTATGTCCAGATGGCATTTTTCTTCCAGTTGACATGGAATATTATCAGTTTATTTCAAGCAGAATTTTTGACGAAATTTTCTGCAAGATTACTGATCAGATAGAGAAAGTTTCAATCGACGAATGTTATATGGACGTACATTCAGCAATGCTTCGCTGGAGTACGCCTATAGAAATAGGAAGGTGGATACGAAATGAAACTGAGAGCAGATTTCATTTAACTTGTTCAATAGGTATTGCGTCAAATAAGCTTATTGCAAAAATGGCTTCAACGAATGCAAAACCTGACGGAATGCTATTGATTCCTGAAAATCAAAATGCAAATTTTGTATCAATTATGCCTTTGAGAGCCATACCAGGAATTGGTTCATCAATATCTCGTTCATTAAAAGCATGGGGTATTAACGACATCTATTCTCTGCGCACGGTTAGCGAAGAAACTCTTCAGCATATAACTGGTTCTTATAGTTCAGCGCACATGCTATATCAATCAGCACACGGAATTGACGAACGGCAGATAGTCAATAATGCTACAGAAAAATCAATTGGTACAGAAAGAACTTTTGATTATGACACTACTGACATTGAAGAAGTAAGTAAACTTCTTAGATACTGTTGCAATGAAGTAGCAAGATCACTTAGAAAACACGAATTAGTGGCATATACAGTAACACTTAAGCTACGATTCGGTAATTTGCATTACGTGACTCGTTCGCGAACTATGCGAAACGCAACAGATGTTGCATATGAGTTATATAAGCAAGTAACAGAGCTACTTAATGCAATAAACCCACAAATAAAAAACACAGCATTTGACGCTACTGATGTTTCTCAACATATACCTTCTTACTTGTCACGCGAAAAGAATAGTAGAGAAACTCAATATAAAGAAATTATGTCAAAAGAAAAAGAAGGAGAGCAACTAAATGACTATAAAAGTGAAGATGAGCTGAAAAGCAAAAGAAATAAATCAAAAACGCGATTATTAAGTCCAATTCGGCTCGCGGGAGTAAGTGTTAGCAATTTGAGGAAGGGCAAACACACCCCCATTCAGCCGTCAATAGACGACATATATGAAAAAGAAAACCGCGAGCCGACTTTTAATAACAACGCTCAAACAAGGGATAACCATGCCCACAGTTCCAATTTGAATAAAAATAAATCCACTAGAAAGGTATCAATAACATTACACAGCTCAACAAACGCCACAAATACAAGCAATACAGCAAGCACAAATAATGCTACAGATACAAGATGCAATTCTGATACGAAAAGCAATTACAATACAAATAATGCCACCAAAACATACGGCAAAACTGGTACAAGTTGCGCACGTAAAATAAACAACTCAAATAAATTAACGCGAATAAGACGTGCAGAACAAGTACTTGACGAAGTTAAAGAAAAGTATGGAGAAAATATAGCAAACTTAGGAATATGAAAATACGAATGCTCTTACTTTCTAGGAGGGAGTTCAGAAACACGTTGTTCATCCCAACCTGAAGCACCAGCATCAGTAGCTCCGCCTAAATCACCAAGCTTATTGAAATAATCAACAGCAGCATCACGATACCATTGCCATTCTTCAGGAACGTCATCTTCGTAAAAAATTGCTTCTACAGGGCAAACAGGCTCGCACGCACCGCAATCAACACACTCATTAGGGTTTATGTAAAGTGTTCGATCTCCCTCATAGATGCAATCAACAGGGCACTCATCAACACAAGCCTTATCTTTAACATCAACACAAGGTTCTGCTATAACATAAGCCATGAGTACTCCTTTAATTGCAAACTGACAACAGCACGCACAACAACTAGCACGCAAAACAACTAATATAAGCGGTTGGCATCTTAATAAAGTTAAAATGCCAACCTTGCTATTATACCCCAGAAAACAAATGAAGGACTACAAAGACTCTCCGTAAAAAGTCAGATCAGTATGCAAATCGCTTTGCTGACACTGCTTAGTCTTCTTCAATCTGCGAAGTTGGCTCAGGCTGCAAAGTCTGCTCACTTTGCGAAGTCTGCGAAGTTTGCGAAGTATGCAAAGTCTGCTCACTTTGCGAAGTCTGCTCACTTTGTAACTCATTTTGTGCAGAAATAGCATTCTTTGCAATAAGGCTTTCAACAGGAACACCCATCTTTTTAGCTAGTCTAATTTGCTTACCTAAGATGGAATGCTTATATGAGTATGCGAAGTAAACAACAAAACCTATAACAAGCCAAACAATAAATCTCACCCAAGTTAGCACAGAAAGGTTCAACATAAGCCACAAAGTAGAAATAGCAGCAATAATTGGAAGCCAAGGATTGCCCGGAACTTTGAAAGTACGATGCAAATCCGGTCTGCGCATACGCATAATTGGCACTCCTATAGAAACTAGCAAGAATGCGGACAGCGTACCAATATTAACCATGTCTGAAAGTATTGAAATATCTAATACAGAAGAAACTAATGCAACTACTACACCAGAAATAATTTGTATGGTTGCAGGAGTTCCATTCTTACCAACTTTAGAAAGTCCTCTAGGGAGTAAACCATCGCGACTTACTGCAAATATAATACGCGTAAGACCAAGCAATAGCACCATAACAACAGTAGTTAAACCTATTACAATTCCAAAAGATATGATTTTTGCAGCCCAAACAGCTCCAACAAATTTAAAACTCGAAGATAACGAAGGAGAATCAATTGAAGCAAGCTCACTATAAGGGACCATACCAGTTGTAACTATAGCAACCAAAATATAAAGAACTGTAACTAAAAGAAGACCAAGGCATATTCCAAGAGGTATGTTCTTATGAGGTTCTTTAGTTTCTTCAGCAGTAGTAGCAACAATGTCAAAACCAATAAACGCAAAGAAGACTAACGCGGCTCCGGAAAGAATACCAACAATACCATAAGTTTGTGGCTTCATTCCAGTAACCCACTGCCACAGAGGTTGCATAAACTCACCCTGCTCATGTATTCCCTTTACTTTAGACAAATCAGTTGCAGGAGGAATGAAAGGAGTAAAATTAGACGCTTTAATATAAAAGAAACCTACAACAACCACAAACAACACAATACCGATTTTCAATATTGTAAGAGCACCATCAAAACGAGCTGAAAGTTTAGTACCAATAACAAGCATGACTGTAAAGAAAATTACTATAACAGTTGGCGCAAAATCAAATTTAATAGAACCAAAGTTCACTGTTGTGCCAAAAGGAATCCCAAAAAGATTCATGAATTCGTTTAGATAAACACCCCAATATTTTGCAATAACAGATGATGCCATAAGCATCTCTAAAATCATATCCCAACCAATAATCCAAGCAATCAGCTCACCAACGGTAGTGTAAGTGAATGTGTAAGCAGAACCAGCTACAGGAATCATTGAAGCAAATTCCGCATAACACATTACAGCAGTTCCACATACAGCTGCAGCAATAATAAAACTGATAATAACTGAAGGACCTGCGTGGAATGCTGCAGCTTGCGCGCCTACAGAGAAAATGCCTGCTCCAACAGCCACAGCAACACCCATAACTGCTAAATCCCATGCGTTTAAAGTACGACGAAGGCGTCTTCCACCCTCCATTGTTTCAGCAAGCGTCTGCTCAACTGACTTCTTTCTCCAAATTTGCATAATTTTACCTTTACAAAAATTAACAAAACACTATTGGAATATGAAAAAACTTATGTAAATTTTACACATAAACCATATACATAACATGATTACATAAAATTTTTACTAAATTACACGAATAATAAAGATATAATTAGCAAAATCAGCATTTCAAAGCAAATTATTTAAAGAACCAAGACCTAAAGATTCTATCCGAAACAACAACGATTCAGACAATAGATTAAGACCGCGATCAATGCTTGTAACCACGGAGAAAACCTAAGGAAGTAAAACACTGAA
The DNA here is from genome assembly GCF_947280595.1 of uncultured Gardnerella sp. Taxonomy (NCBI): domain Bacteria; kingdom Bacillati; phylum Actinomycetota; class Actinomycetes; order Bifidobacteriales; family Bifidobacteriaceae; genus Gardnerella; species uncultured Gardnerella sp. The sequence continues at coordinate 15,258 of NZ_CAMYOS010000004.1, forward strand.
ACAAGCACTGAAGTAAAAACCTAAATCTCAAAGCTAAATAAACAAACCTAAACCTTTAACACTATTATTCGCGATTCTTTTACATGCTCTTATAACAAGAAAGGCCTACCGAAGTAGACCTTTCAAAACAATCAGTATCATCACCCGTCCCTAGCGGAAGACAACACTAATATAAACATTCAACACTAAAATCAACACGTTATAAACGTTCACCAGTAAGAAAAGGTAAACGGCAAACCAGCAAACATTTAAAACATGAATAATTAAAGCCGTTTCGCAACGAAAATATTACAAAACACGTTGAATGTTAAAACTATCTAATATTTAGTGACGGATCTTGCGAACAGCAGCACCCATGCCAGCGAGCATAGCAGCAGCCAAAGCAGCGAAAGCTACACCAACACCAGTCTTGCTGAGCTGCTTCTTGCCCTTATGACCCTTGGTGTTAATTTGAACGCCACCCTTGTTTGGCTTACCTGGCTTACCTGGCTTACCTGGCTTGCCTGGCTTGTTTGGCTGACCTGGCTTGCCTGGCTTGACTGGATCTGGCTCGCCCTTTAAACGACGAAGATAAGCTTCAGCAGCAGCTAAATCAGCTTCAGCACCCTTCAAAGTATCATTAGCGTCATCAACAGCGTCTTGTTTCTTGTCAATAACCTTCTGCTGTGCATCAACGGCATCGTTAGCTTCCTTCAAAGCCTTCTGAGTACCAGCGGTTTCGTCCTTGCCATAAGCAGTTTCAGCGTCAGTTACAGCTTTGTTAAGCTTTGTATATTCAGGCTGCTTCTTGAATTCTGTTTTAGCATCATTCAAAGTTTTATCAGGATTCTTTGTTTGATAGTCAGTGCAGAACTTTGCTTCAGCATCTTCTAAAGCTTTCTTAGCAGCTTCAAAAGCTTTCTTAGCTTTCTCATTAGCTTTCTTAGCTTTCTCAGCAGCACGCTTCAAAGGAGCAAGAGCACGCTGAGCCGCAGCTAAATCATTCTGCGCAGTGTGAACTGCTTCACGCTTTTTAATAACTGTAGCATGAGCATCATCTACTTCTTTTTCAGCAGAATGAATAGAAGCAGCATCAGCATAAGAACCAGTAGTGCTTGGCTCAGCAAAAGCTGGGGCAGACATAGCGAAGCCGGCGAGCAAAGTTGCGCCAGCAGCAAAAGCGGCAATAGCCTTCTTATTTAACATAATATTTCCTTTCTTCTTCTCCTCCGCACTAGGGTATGCGAAGAAAAATTTGCGCCACGATTAACTTCACGTCAATCGCAGTATCGTCAGCCATAAACTAGGGTTAGCTAACGTTTGCTTTTAAGATACCCCCCCCCCCGTTTGAAAAAGTCAAGAGCCAACCAACTGACACTTATCCACAATTTCAATAAAATAAACTAAAAAATAAAACTAAAACAAGCAAAACATCGTAAAAAATACAAAAACACCAATGTTTTTATATTAAAAAATATGTTTTCAAGAATTTTCAAGAATTTTCAAGAATTTTCTCAGGAAACTTTAAGGAAACGCATTAAAGCACGTTAAAACCTTGCAAAATCAAGGATTTTCACACACAAATACTCAACACGCCGAATGTGCAGAACAGCTCACATATCTATTTTTATGCCAATTACAACAGGCTCTGGAACTAATCGCACGTTAAACGAACGATACACGCCATCAATAATTGCGCGAGCGAGAGATGCAACATCTTCACAAGTAGCATTATGCCTATTAGTCAACGCAAGAGTATGAAGTGAAGATAATCCAGCATTACAAGATTTTCTCTCGCCATCGCCAGCACTATCACCAGCCCCCTCACAGGAAGTACCCTCAACATCACTAAGCTTAAATCCTTTATGGAATCCAGCATGATCTATAAGCCAAGCTGCAGATGTTTTCACACCCAAAGAACCATCTGGCAAAGTGGCATCAAATCTTGGAGCATCCTTCGGCAATCGCGAAGCATCATCAACACTTAAAATCGGATTCATAAAGAAACTACCGCAACTATGCCTGTCGCTATACAAATCATCCCCATCATGCCAAACTCCAGTCACATAATCCTCAGACTGTAACCGTAAAGCTTCACGAACTCCATCTACGCTTTTAGAACCACGCATCCAAACATTCTCATACCGCGTTGCATCTTCAAGCATTCCTTTAGAAGCTCGAACTCGCAAAACTTCCCTACGAATCACAGAAGTACTCATTCTCTCACCAAGACTCACATTAAGAGCATGAGCCAATTGACTATGAGATACAACACCTGTTTCACTATGCTTTAAGCAAAAAGTCACAGATAGCACAACGTATCTAGGAGTAGGGAAAAACTCAGATTTTTTAGCGCTATTTACATGATCCTCATACATGCTTTGTTTTAGAAGAGAAGTGCGATACCCAAAATGCATATCTTCACAAGATAATTCACTAGTTATCTTATTTTTACGATCCCAAACTTCTACAGATTTAACACTTTGCGAAACTTCCTGACCATAAGCGCCAATATTTTGCACAACAGAAGCTCCAACTGTTCCAGGTATGCCAGATAATCCTTCAACGCCTTCTAAACCGAGAGAAATCACGTGAGATACAAAGTCATCCCAATTGCAACCAGCTTCTGCATTTACGTGAACAATATGCGAACCGGATTTATCAACACCATCTTCTGCTGGAGATGCCTCATCTTGCACGCTTATTGTTCTACGAGCGTCACGCACAACCACACCATTAAAAGGATTATCGCTGACTAACATATTAGACCCGCCGCCTATAACGCATAACGGCAAACCTTTTTCATCTGCATCTTCAACAGCTTCAATAACTGCTACTCTGCTCGTTGGCTGTATAAAATGCAATATTTCTCCACCAACACCAATGGTTGTTAAATCAGCAAAATTTGGTTGCATAGTCATATATGTTATGTTACTCGGTAGCATACTCGAAAATTTTCGCAACTCTAATTTTTCGCACAAAACAAGGTTATTTCCAAAAACAAACTACTAAATACGAACAAAACAAACTACTAGATACACACAAAACAAACTAGAAAATAAACCTAAAAAATTACTAGATAAAAATCACAAAAGCATACTCGAAAAAACAAAACGCTGAAAGCCTGAACACTCAGTCCAAAACTTCCAGCGTTATTTAACTTGCTATAAACAGCAAATCTCAGCCAAGAATAGCGAGAACGTCACGAGAAGAAACGATTAAGTAATCTTCACCCTCATAATGAACTTCAGTTCCGCCATACTTGGAGTAAAGAACCTTATCTCCCACTTTTACATCAACAGGAATTCGCTCACCTTTATCGTCACGGCGACCTGGGCCAACCGCAAGAACTTCACCCTGCTGAGGCTTTTCTTTAGCATTATCTGGAATATACAAGCCAGAAGCAGTCTGAGTTTCCGCCTGAGCCTGCTTTACAATAATCTTATCTTCCAACGGCGTGAGTTTAATCGACACTGTTGTCACCTCTTTCTTAAGAGAGATACTACATTTAGCGCAAACCGCATAAGACGAGGCTGACGATCACGTCTATAATCCATTTACGCACTATCTGTTATGATAGCGCAAATTTAGCACTCTGCCAACTTGAGTGCTAAAATTTTCAAAATTTAACTTCAATTCTGATTTCTACGAGCCAAAACTTCAAGCAAATCAGCGCTTCCAAGCGAATCCTCAGTTCGTTCAGGAGCTTCTACAACAACTTCATCACGCGAATTGTTTTTAGAAGCAATAGAATCGCGATTAGGCTCAGAAGTATTTAAAAGATTTGCAACTTTTGATTCCACTGGAACAGCTTTAGCGACTTGCTTAGTTGACTTAATTTCCAAACTTTCTGGAGCATATGATTCTGAATTATTCGTGTTATTGGAATCATCTTTTTTAGAGCTTGAGCCAAGAGAGAACGAAATTAAATCATGCGATTTTAATGGCTCACTAGAAGAATCTACGCAAAGCGATGCTGTAGCTAAATCAAACACATCTAATCCGCGTGAAGCTCTTACAGTATTGATTTCATCAGTAAGATCCGAGTGAATTAAATCGCGAGAATTATTTGGATCAGATGAAAACTGCTCATTATTTTGAGAAACAGAAGAATCTACCGAATCTTGAACATCCTCAGCAGAAGAAGAAGAAGAAGCAGAAGTAGAAGAAACAACAGAAGTAGAAGAAACAGCAGGAGCATCAGAAACAGAAATTCCATTTTCAGGATCAACATAATTTTCTGCAACTATTCCGCGACTCTCAAGAGCACGCTTTTTTTCTTGCATAGAACGATGTAAAGCAATACGGATTTCGCGCTTTTCCATAACAGAAGTAGCAACCGAATCATCCACATTGCAAGAATTTTCACTGCTATTTTCACTGATATTATCGTTACTATTTTCAACGTTGTTTTGTATATTTTCGCTAGTATTTTCTCTGCTATTTACGCTATTTTCACGTTCAAGCTCATAATTACTATCTACACAATCAGAATGCGCAAGTTCATTTTCATTATCATGCGCAAATTCCTCATACGAATCAGAGGCAGAAGCAGAGTCAGAAGCAGAAGCAGAAGACGCAGCAGATTCGCCAATACCACAAGCTTTTTTATAGACAGAAATCTCTCCACGCTTAACTCTAGATTCCCATTCTCTAGCAGCTTTTGAAGCTTTAATGCCGAAATATATCACTGTAGAAAACAGCGCGAAAGGAATAAGCGCAAATAAAGGCGAATATAAACCACTAAAACCAGTAAAAAGAACTACTAACGTGAGCACAAACAACAAAGACACGAGAATTCTACGTCGTCGTATTGAATCCCTACGCAATTGCCTTACTTTACGAATATGCTCTTGTGTAATCATCTTTATATTCTGCTTAGCAGGTTGCATACTAGCCCCTTCCGCAAATTTATTGGCATCATCACACATATGTGAATTAGTCCACTCATCTACTAGATGCAAAGATGACGAATACCTATCTTCACGATGCTCAAGCATAGTTTTCATGCTCTTAAGCGTCAGCTTTGGAAGCCATCCAAACAATAGAGCTATGACGATAATAACTAAAAGTAAAGTACTAATCGATTCATAACCCATAAGTACAAATATAAAGAGTCATTGGGATGTGCTGAAAAATCTTCAGATTTGGCGTGTCGCGATTTTATTAACAAATTAAATATTTATGTAATCGCTGACAATGTAATTTCTCATTCATCATCTACTAGTGAGGCGTGGAAAATACTTAACGAACAATAAAAAGCGAAACGGTATTTAAAAAAGTTACACCTAATCAAAACTCTTTATAAAACTAAAGTAAGCTAAAATCTAACTTTTACTACTACAAGCAACAACATTTAAACATGCGTAAAAAAGTTGAAGCTCCTGTGAGGTAAGCAATTCCCACACCTCACAAACACAACAAGAACAAAAAACAACAAAAGATTATATAGTTTATTTACAATCACTGTCTAGGTCTGTACTAGGATATGTTGAGGGAGTACAGCTTTTATAACTGCATATTGATTCTGTATGTAAAGCGAAATGTTATTTAACACGAAGCTTTTTGATTGAATCAAAAAATAAACTTCGGAGGGTTCATTTGCCTACTTATCATTATCGTTGCAAGCAATGCGGATACGATTTTACAGAACAACAATCGTTCTCAGACGATCCTATTACGATTTGCCCAAAATGCGGCGAAGCAGAAGTGCGCAAAGTATTTTCCGCTCCACCAATCAATTTTAAAGGTAGTGGATTTTATAGAACCGATAAGTAATAAAGCGCACAAGTTAAGCGCATATTGCTAATAAGACTTTTACAACTGCGCATGCTTTTATAACATGCAAGTGCTTTTATAACATGCGCGTATTCAAACAGGCGGATATGTGTTGCGTGCTTTTGCGCCACAAGCATACGTTCTATCAGCACACGCGCGCTTTTTAATCACATGCGTTTTTGCACCACATGCGTTTTTTACAGCACATGCGCTCACTTCTACCACATGCGTTTCTAGAAGCATTGCTCGCAATTCTCCTCGCACGCGCACTTCTAACCACATGCGCACACTTCTAACCACATAAGATTATTTTTCTTGAATTAGTGATTGTAATAGTTCATGATACAAATTATGATCCACTTACTTACTGATTTCATATCTAGAATGATTTCGCCAAAAGAAGCGCATGAGCGTTATGAGAGCGCGCTTATAAAAAGGCGTAATAAAAGATTTTTACGTAAAATACTCATTGTAATAAGTTCGTTTATATTAATGATGTTTTGTATATCTGCAATAAGTGCAATGCAAGAAACACAGAATATTATTATTGCAAGAAAATCTATTGCAATAGGAGAAAAAATAACCTCATCTCACGTTCAAAGTATTACTGTTCCAAAACACGAAGTTTTTCAGCAAGTACTTAGATCATACTCATCAGATTTGAATCTAACAGCTTTATGTAACATAAAATCTGGCATGCCAATACTCACTAACGAAATTAGCAAGTCGCCAAATATCCCTAAAGGATACACAACGATTGACGTAACTTTATCTAGCGCAAATCAAGCACTAAAACCTGGAGAAAATATCTCTATTGCATTCGCTAAATCGCCAATTGATATAAATAATACAAATAAAGATAATCACAAAGAAATCGAGAATAATAACAGTCAAACAACAAGTGAAAAGAGAGCAAATTTTACAGTTTTAAGAGATGTACTTGTTATTAAAACACCAGATAGCAAACATATTGCAACGCTTGCAATGAGAGCAAATGACGCGCTAGAACTTCTGAACGCGCAATCCGACACGCCAACAGGTGCAATAATAGCCATAAAACAATAAAAACAACGAGTTTCTTTAAGCTTAAACTAACGTTTAACAACAAAATATTAAAAAGTGTTACCAGCCCAAGAATATTACAATTCAAACACTAATCAATATGCTCGTTAAATATTGCCCAATGAGGAGGTAATTGAGTCAAAATACGTTGATCATCGTCTTCTGATTTCTGAATTGAATTCTGAAAATCAGAAGGATCCAACTTTACGCCATCCATCTCAAACAATTCAGAACCTCGGCGAACCACGCGATTATGTTTACGCGGGGCACGCCGATTAGGATCATACGCCATTAACGCTCATCTCCATGCAACTCGCCAATACGAGATACAATGCGATCTACTTCTTTTTCAGGATTAACAAATGCTGCAACACTCCACACATTCATAACAACCCATCCAAGAGTTTCGAGATCTTGAATAAGCATGCGATGACGCTCTCTAGTAGATTGAATGCTCATGAATTGAGAATCATCAGTCAAAATAGCAATTTCATAAGGCTTATCTGGCAATCCCACAACAAGAGGAATCTTAATACCTGTATTTAATCCATAATTAGCGCAAACACGCAATCCCCTAGAACGAACTCGCTCAGCTAAATCAGCAAAAAGCACATTTTCATTGCGAGCTAACATTTCAACAGAAGATTCATGAGAATTCAAATCACCAGATTTTGAAAGCTCATCTTCCAATACGGATTGCGTAGATTTTGAGCTATTAGATTTTTCAGAGTCTGAAACAGAATCAGAGTCAGAGTCTGAAACAGAAGGTTCAGAATCAGAAGAATCAGACGATGCAGCAGAATCAGAATCAGCAGATGCAGAAGAATCAGCACTAACTTCATTAGCTACTACAGAATCACCAGCACCACTAGAAACACCACCAGCACCATCAGCAGCTGCACCAACACCACTATCACCAGAAGAATCAGAATTCACAGAATTATCACTCAAATTCTCTGCCCAAATAAGCAAATTCTTAAGCAGCTTAGGACCATCTTGATGCAAACGCTCATCATCCATGTCTTTAGACGTAAAAGCACAAACAATATCTAGATTCCTGCGAGATAAAGCCAAAGAATCCAACAGCATGTTTTTACCGCCTTCAGCTTCCAACAAACCGAATTGTTGCAAAAGGCGACCGTGCGAAGTCTTTGCATAGCAGAACGAAAGAATAACATCAGTAGCGTAAGCTCCAACAGCCTCATTGACGCTAACTAATCGAACGTGACGCAAGAATCGCGCCATATTCTCATCCTTAAATGCTAAGGCTTTCAAATCAGCACCAAGACGCATACGGAATGCGTTAGTGAGCATCACAACTGCAAGAACATAACTAGAAGGAACAACAGTAAAAGTTTGCGCTCTTTGCTTAATCAACGACACAACTTCATCAATTTCTTTCTGGGAGCATTCAATCAACCCAGAAGACATAACAGGAACACCAGTTGCTTCAACTTGATGCAAACGCACTCTACCTTGCAATCGTTCTACAGGAATATCTTGATGAACCTCACCATAACCGTTAGACTCCAGGAACTTCGCCAAGAGTAAGGATCTGCGCAAAGCGTGAGATTTTATTCTAACCTGCGGCAATAAATCAACCAATTTCTTAAGGCATTGAGAGCTTATAGTAGATTTATGAGCGATAATAACAACATTTCGCGCTCTAACAAGCACAGACAATAATTCAAGATTCGAAATATGCTCTGCAGAATCAATTATTACAGTATCTGCAATAGGCTTAAACGGCAGTCTCATAGCTAAAGTCGAAGGCATGCCAATCATAATCGGCTTAGCACAAAGAACCAAATCAGCATAATCTCTTACCAAATTGGCGAAAGTCACACCAACACGATTACCTGCAAGCATAGTATGAAGTTGATTAGCTTCTTGAGTGTGAGCAAAAAGCAAATCACACAAATGCTTCATAGCTTCTTGTTGAACCATAGGCCCAATAGAACGCACGTGCTCAGTATCAACTTGCACAAATCTATCTGCCGCATCTTGCATAGCAGATCCATCTTGATGAGAAATAATTTCAGAAGAACGAACAATATCTTCAAAAACAGTAGTCCACCAAGCAAGTTGCAATTCGCCATCAAGAGCTTGACCTGTAATATGACGACGACGCAAATCTTCTACTAAATCACTTAATCCAGCTCTTCTAAAATCACGCTCTAAAACGCATCTACCAGGCAAAGTATCAAGAGATGTGCGATTATCGTGCAAAGAACGCAAACGCTCATCGAGCTTAGCAAAATCAGTATTTTCTAAATCTGCACCTTGACGAGTAGTAGCAAGAACAGAATCCAATGCAACAAGATTACGAGTCAGCATTTCTTGCGTATCAACAATATCGTCTAACTTAGGAGGCAAAACAGGCCATCCGCCATGAGGAACAAACAATCTCCACTGGGAAGCCTGTTGAGCAACAATCTTCAAAGCCTCATGCAAATCATCAACTTTTGCACCAACGCGTAGCAAATTACGCGCCTCTTTAACACGTCTTCTGCGCTCCCAGAATCCCATATCTGTTCCTTCAGATTTGCGCAAAGACTTAGGCTTACTTGCTTCAATCATAGATTCCAAATCGCGCTCAAAAATCTCAGGCTGGAAAACATCTAGAACACGCCGTAAATTCTTCAAAACTGTTATTTGACGCGCCCATTGTCTAGCAGTATTGGGAACAGGGAAACCACAATTTTGAACAGTTGTTTTAACTTGTTCACGAGTTGCAGGAAGTAATTTAGTTAATACATCAACAACTCTTTGATAAACATTAACAGCTTCACTTTCGTCAAAAACAGATGCACCAAACCATGGAGTATCTTCCGGAGTAATAGTAAATTCACCGAGTTTGTCTGCATCGTGAAGCTTATGCGCCCAAGATTCAAGATGCCCAGATAGCAAGCGAGCGCAATTAACATCAAATCTCACATGAGTTGAAGGCCTAGAAGGCAACATAGCTATTGCAGCAAGATTTTGTATAGTTTGATAAGCAGAAATACCCCAATGCTCATTATCTTTATGCAAATCTCCAAGATAACGAGTTAAACGAGCGCGAACACCAACAAGCTCATCTGCAACTTGTTCAAATCGCGATGATGCAACACTATGACGCACTCCTACAGCAGAAATAAGCTGAGAATCCACATGTTTAGCGATATGAGGATCAGACACGTCTACAGCCAAAGACGAGATTTCATGAGCGCTTAAAGCGTGACGGAATCTACGTTGTTGTTCACTAACATTTGCAACATATAGAACTGAATGCCCAGCTAATACAGAACGAGATGCCACAGATGCAGCTAAAGTAGCAGAATCACATCCTGCATCAATATTCATAAAAACAGAAGTTCCAGATGCAGCCAAAGTAGCAGCATAACGGACTGTATTATCTACATCACCTACTTCAAACTCACTATGAGGATCTGCGTCAAAAGGTGTGTATTGCGGAGCGTTAAAAGCCTTAAGTTTGTTTATAGCGTCCTTATCTGAAAAAATCGCATCAATCATAGTGTTACCGACAACACCTGTTTTTAATGCTTCTATAATATGATCGCCTTCTGTTACAAATCTTGTACCAGCGTCTGTGAAACATCCAAGAACAATATCTCGCTCAATATCAAAATCAGGAAAAACGCTACGAGCTTGCTCACTTACAGCAGCAAATACAGCGGATGTTTCTGGAGTTCCACTTTCATAATTAGAACCATCAAAAAGAACCTCTTCACGAAGTTCCACTCCACGCTCACTTAGACGCTGAACCAAAGCATGATTTAATCGAACATTACCAGAAAAGTAGATAGACGCTACTGTTTCATCTTGAGAACTATCTCGAACTACACGAACAGGATAAGTCAACACAGGAACATGATTGCCATTAAAAGAAGCTACTCCAACAACAAGAGATAACTCTGAAACTCCGCTTTCATGCGCTTTATTATCTCGATCTTCACATACACGATTCAAATTGCGACCGGCAGCTCTTAATATTCCAGAATCTCTAAATAGTGCTTTCAACGTGACTTTTCCACTAGCAAAAAGTTGAGCAATTCCAGAAGGATGTGCATGAGTAAGCTCAAGCTTAGCTTGCAATTTAGTAATATCCTCTAGCGGAGAAGGAACTAGCTGCGATTGATAATCGTCACGCCATTTTTTAAGATCATTTATCAAAGCAACATTATGACGAGTTGCACCTGTTTCAAAAGATTCACCACTATTCATATCATTCACTTCCCATTGCTTTGCGGTATGAATCGTATCCGCTATTTCTAGCTAAAGCTTCATCGACATCAGCGTTTGATTGAGCTGCAAGCCAAGCATACAAATCATCATAAAGATTCGTGTTCATAGCTAAATACGGCAACAATTCAGAATATTTTGCCATTTCAAATTGCTCAGAAAAATCTGAAGTTTGCTTCGCTTCATCCGATGTAAATCCGCCAGCTTCTATAACTTCATGATTAGAATCAAATTCACCTTGTGAAACTTTCTCAAAAACAGACCCAGGCTCGAATGCAGGCGTATATTCATCGTAAAAATCATTATTTGAGAATTGAGAAGATTGAGAAGAAGATGAATCATAAGACGATCCAACATTAGAATTAGCAAAAGAATCGTAATTTGATTCAGATTCACTAGTAGAAAGCTCATTATTCTCAAATTTTGCATTATCAGACGTTACAGAATCTGTATGCGAATCTTCTGATTCTACAGACTCAAAAATATCCTGATTTTGAACATTTTGCGCATTGTTTTCTTCTGAAATTTGATTATAAAGCTGCGTATTTTCTTGAGAATTTTCTTGAGAATTGTTTAGCGAATCACCTTGCAAATCGGATGATAAATCATCAGACAGCGAATCAGACAGCGAATCATCTTGCAAGTTCTCTTTACTATTTTCTTCACTATCAGCTGAATCTTTATCGGAAACACTATTTTCAGATTCGCTAACAGAACTATCAGAAGACGCATCAGATTGCTCAACAACAGATTGCTCAACGTCAGATTGCTCAACAACAGAACTTTCTTGAGCGTCATCAAAAAGATTACGAGGCTCAACTTCTTCTTCTTTACGAAGAACTGGAATTTCTACTTCAACAGCATTAGCATCTGGAACATTTATATTTTCAGAGCTTAAAACTGAACCTTCATGATTCCAAGTAAGCTCTGGCTGCGAAACAGACTGAGCATGGAAAACACCAGTAGGCTCACCTGCACGCAAATCTAAAATTTGATCAACCGATAAATCAGAAACATCCGGTTCTTGGCGGTTATCGTCAGTAGCATAAGAGAAAAGATCTCTTACAGAATCATCTTCACTAGCATCTTCTTCAACATGCACAAAATCAATAGGAACATCACCAAATTGCATACGCATTATGCTGTTCGGAAGTTGAAAATCAATATCCGGCTCTAAACGCATTAAATTGCCATTATCCCCAACTAAGTAAGTGCCATTAGTTGAATGAAGATCGCGGATAGTTGCAACACCATTCTTGCTAACAATCAGCAACGCGTGACGCTTAGACATAGAACGCTTATTATCTACAATATCTATACGCTTAAAGCCATCATCTCTTAAAGGTCTAATAGGTTTACGACCAATCTCAACTGATTGACCTGCTCCAATTCGAGCTTGCTCTACGCCACCTACTGTAATCATCCAGCGTTGTACTGTTTGTTGACTGGCCACGCTAATGCTCCCTTCACAAAACACACTACCTTCTATTGTGTCATGCTTTGTGTATATTGCGAGATTCTATATAAAAATTTTGTGCTATAAGGCAAATTCTGTTCTATAAGACAGATTTTGTACTATAAGACAGAAATTTATATTTATATACAAAAAGAGCCCTGAACTTTTGCTCAGGGCATCTTACATTCTTTAAGCGACTCACGCCTCAACGCGCTGAACCTTTCCAGCCTTAATGCATTTCACGCACACGCGAAGACGAACATTCTCGCCATCAATAGTAGTGCGAACTGGCTGAAGATTCGGGCGGAAGGTGCGCTTATTGCGGATATGTGAATGCGACACAGAGAAACCGGTTTGCGGTCCCTTGCCACATACTGCGCAACGAGCTGACATGATGAACTCCCTAATTCTAGACTTGCAAGTCTTGCGTCGTTCAATCACACAAATACGCATAAACAGATAAGCGTGTATGAACGCACAACTACACAAGTATATCACTTGTCAAGACAACTATTCAAACTCTTATTAAATTCTAAAGAATCACCCTTTAAAATAAGCCTAGATTTAGAACGAATATCCGACACTTTTTGTGCTCCAAGCAATGCCATAATATTACGAATTTGCTCTATCCATTCAAAAATTCGCTGCTCTAGTACTTCTTCACCACTATGCATAAGAATGTGCAAAAATTCTCCAGCAACTCCAACTGCTTGAGCACCTAACGCTAAAGCACGAATCACATCAAGAGGAGTACGCACTCCTCCACTTGCAAACACTTTTATACTTCCATTATTGCAATTCTCATATCTCATAACATCTAGCAAAGATTCAACAGTCGTAAGACCCCAAGAACTCAAATATCCATAATCGTTAGAATCCCTACGAGAATTTTCTATAGTTATAAAATTCGTGCCTCCACGTCCACCAATATCCACAAAACGCACACCGAGATCATATAATCTACGAACATCTAAAGAAGTTATTCCGCAACCAGTTTCTTTAACAATCATAGGTATATTCGCTTTATTGCAAGCAATCGAAATATTTTTAATATTTAGCATCCAATCACTAAAATCACGATCGCCTTCAGGCATAACTAACTCTTGAGCAACATTAAGATGAACTTGTAAAGCGTTAGCGTTAATCATTTCAATAGCACGCATAGCGTCAGACGCACTAGTTCCAGCACCAACATTTGCAAACACAAAACCTTTAGGATTTTCATCACGAATAACACTAAAAGTATCTATAAGAGAAGGATCTTTAAGAGCTGCACTCAAAGAGCCAGAAGACATAGGAATATTCGTTTTGCAAGAAACTCTAGCTAATTGAGCATTCACAGCTTTAGCTTCTTTGCTTCCGCCTGTAATTGCGTTAATATACAACGGAATTGGCGAGGAATATCCCCAAAAACTCACACTAGAATCCACGTTTTCTAGCGAAATGTTTGGCAAAGAAGTCGGCATAAAACTTATATCATCAAATCCAGCTTCAGAATTAGCTTTATATTGCTCGTCCGCAATAGCCAAATGCATATTTTTGCGATTTGAAGTTATTTGAGATTCTAAATTAGAAATGACATTTTTTATAGTAATACGAGAGGATTTTTTATTAGGCGAAGAATTAGACAAAGAATTAGACAAAGAATTAGACAAAGAATTAGACAAAGAGGATTTTTTATTACACAAATTAGACGATTCTAAATTACTAGAATTACACGAATCCATTTTACTCGCATTACGTTTTGCAAAAGCTCCAGCAGTAATAGGATCACCTTCATGAGGTAAATGAATATCGTCAAAATCTATTTCTTCATGAATATACGAAATTTTCTTCTTATTACCTGTATTATATTGAGATAATTTTTCGCTAAATTCATAATGCAAAACTATGTTTTCTGAAGATTTTCCAGTACCGTTAATTTTAGCTACTTTAAGATTTAGCGGCTTAATTCCATCTGATTTCCAAGTATCTTTAATATAAGAAATACCGTCTTTATTGTATGAACTAGCTAAAGCGATTCCACAATCACCACCGCCAGCACCACTAGTTTTAGCAGCAGCACCAACAAACTTTGCTGTTTCAATCAAACTAGTTAGCATTGGAGTTTCAATAGTAGTTTGAGTTAAATCGCTCAAATCTCTCAAAAGTTGACGATTACATTCCAAACCACGCGAAAGACTTATTAAATCGCCGCTTTCAAGCACTTTCGCAAGCCTTTGTACACAAGCTTCACTTAACAAACAAAAATCTTCATAAGTAAACAATTTTTGTGACACTCGATTTGATTTAACACTGCTAACTAACGAAGAACTCGAAGAAGGAATACCAGTCCAACCAACAAGTAATTTTAAAGATGGGTTTACATTCAAACGTTTTACTTCTAAACGTGGCCACTTTTTTCGCACAAGCTTATGAAAATCAAGATCCCCAGAATTCACCATCTCTATTTCAGCTTTAAGCCAATCGCGATAATACGCTCTATACATAATCCAACCGCCGTAAACACTAGCAGCCACATCTCCGCCACTTCCAGAACCTTCTACTAGAGCAGATGCAATCAATGCCAGCTTACAAATATCCGGAGTAGAAATATCTAAGTCATACCACTTACACAATGCACGAACTACAGCAACTGTAACTGCTGCTGAAGAACCCAATCCATATTTTCTGCCCAATCGCGGATCATCTAAATCACTAGAAATACGCACGTTATAACACTTATTCAAGGGCTTTTTATATTGTTCAAATGCAAATTTATCTACAACATTCATTGCGCAAAGCACATAAGAGTAAAATTGCGCATATTTTTCTTCTTCAACAAGAATATCTTTACCATTAAAAGAGCGCTTCCAATATAAAGTTTTGTATTTTGAATTTTTGTTGACTTTTTGCTGCAAGCGCTGAGAATCCAAAGATACACAAGAAGAATCAACACTTTCACCAGCAGAACCACAAGCAGAATCACCAGCAGAATCAACACTTTCAGAAACAGATGATATAGAACCGTATACTGTTGGAGAATCTAATTTATTAAAATCTTTTAATTCTGAATTAGATTTACTTAAAAACTTACTGGAATAATTCTTACCGTGTATATCTGTTATGCGCAAATCATCATCGTCGATTGTTGCGCTCACATAGCGATTTACAGCTACTACAATTGCAGCAGCTCCATCTACAACTGCATATTCACCTGCAATATAAAGCTTTCCCGAAGCCATGTCTTGCACTTTGCTCATGATATCCCCATATCGTTTATATATGTCTAAAGCACCTAAAATGAGTATTTCTACTATCTACATGATATTACTAGCATAAAATCCTACACACTCACTACACACTCACTACACACTCACTACACACTCACTACACACTCATTTTCTAACAAAAATACGTACTCCATCTCCAGGCAAAGCGACCATAATACGAATCGGTTTATTAGAAGACAAATTTGAATTATCTAAAACTTTAGAAATATGCGAGCGCAAATCATTTGCAACTTTCTCTGCTTCACTTTTAACAGTAAGAACTTTCACATTAGGACCAGCATCCATAGTTGCCCAAACAGGCAATCCTTTTGAACGCAAATTTTTTATAATTTCCAATACTTTATAACTATCTTCAGTGATGTAATTAACAGGAGGTACAGCATTATGCATTGTTTCATGCATGCCCATGAAATTTTTCTCTACTATGTTTCCTAAAGTTTCAATATCACTATTTTTTATAGCACAAATTGCGTTCTGAAAATCTTTTTCCGATTGCTTAATCCAAGGTATATAGGTTGGCGATGTTTTTACAGTTCTGCTCATTGCTTCTCGACTAGAAATTGGTTTAGGCGCAGAATCTAAAACTATTGCGATCATTGCTAATTGAAGATTTTCAGGCATTTGGATAGGCTCTGCATATGAAGATTCATCATCTTCTCCAGCATTCCAAATTGAAAGTCCTCCAAAAATAGATCTACATGCAGATCCAGAACCTCTTCGAGCAAGTTTAGATAATTCACGAGGACTTAAATTTAATCCCGCGGCATATGCTCCAGCTGCAGCTAATGCCGCAAATCCGGATGCACTAGATGCTAATCCTGCTGCAGTTGGAACGCTGTTATGAGATACAACATTAGCTTTTAGGGATATTCCAGCACGAGCACGTATAAGATCTAACATAGAAATTATGCGATTACGTACTTTATTCGACTTGCCACCAACAAGTGTTACACCGTCTAAAGAAATGTTATCTTCGGATAAATTCTCATCAAAACTAACTTGTGTTTCAGTTCCCCAATCTGCAAGTGTTAAAGATAGCGAAGAAGCATAAGGCAAAATCAACTCTTCATTACGCTTACCCCAATATTTAATGAGAGCAATATTTACATTTGCACAAGCGCGAGCGCAATTAGCATTCATTGAATCATCGTAAAATACTGACGGATTAACAATCACGCTTTGCATATACTCTCACTTTCACGACTTAACACACTCATGTTGTTATGCACTCATGCACAACTTAACGCATTCACACGCTCACACACAACTTAACACGCTAACATATCAATAACTTAGTCAAATAACGTATCAATATCTTATTAAATTATTATTTTCCGCTAATATCAACAATCCAAGTTTTTTTAGCTCCAGCAGATTTGAAAGCATCGCTAACTTTGTATGCGCAATCTTCAGAATCAGCAATCGCTATAACGCAACCTCCTCCTCCACCACCAGTTAATTTTGCGCCTAGCGCTCCGTTAGAATAAGCAGCATCAACTAAATCATTTAGCAAAGGAGTACTAATTCCAAGCTTATCTAAAATTCTATGAGCACGAATCATTTTTATTCCCACATTTTCGCTACTTCCATTTAACAAATCATCTTCGGCACTTAAAGCAATATCGCCTAATTCTTGCAAAAGAGAATTTACGAAAGTAGGATTTTCATCACGCTTTTTTCGTAAATCTTCCACAGTTACTCTAGTCATGCCTTTTAACCCAGAATCAGCGAGTACAATCCAAGCTCGCATATTTATATTCATATAATCAAATGATCCATTGCAATATTTCACAGGCAAAAGAGATGAAGTTGCAACAGCATCCAATCCAGAAGGTCGCCCGTGAGCTACACGCTCAGCTTGCTGAGTTAAAGAAAATAATTGCGACTGATTAGCGTCAATACCATAATAATCCAAAATAGCGCGAATAATTGCGCCAGCAGAAGCAGCAGAAGACCCTAATCCTCTTTCAGGTGGAAAATCTGATTCTGTCAATACATACAAGCGTTCCCCATCCCAGCCTGCAAAATCTAACGCGCAATGAATAGCAGTTCGAATAGAGGAAAATCTAGGAGGGATATTTCGCAATAATCCAGTAAATCCTAAAGCAGAAAAAACAATATTATCGTCAATATTAGTTTCGATACTAGTTTCAACGCTAAGAGAATTAGAGGAATTAAGAGAACTATGTAAGTTAGAGGAATTAAGAGAACTATGTGAATTTAAGGAAGTAGTCTTCGATTTTAACTCAAAAGATTTATCTAACTCAAAATTAAAAGTGCATTCATTAGAAACAGTGGCTCGCATACAAAGATTTCGCAAAGGCAATGCAACAGCAGGATATCCATACACAACTGAATGTTCACCAAAAAGTATTACTTTTGCGCATGTTTTTCCAACGCCAAAACGAGGAGTTACACAAGACTTACTAAAAGCATCATATGCATTTGACGCATGACAAATTGTTTCACACGCGCTACTCAACGCATAGCCTCCTACAAGCAAAGATTACAAACAACTTTTCTAATCTAATCTTCAACGAATTAAAAAACTACGATATTTCAAATAAGCTCACAACACATTCACAAAATACACATTCACAAAATATTTTTTATTTTTCGTTCGATTACTAATTTATGTTATGTTAGAAAATTGAACGAATAAAAATATGAATAAGAACTAATAAAAATGAATAAGAACTAATAACAAATGAATAAGAACAAATAACAATCTGCTTATATGCCGAAAATACAAAATACAAAAAATATTTCAATCAAAAACTAGTGTATATATGCCAAAAACGGTGCTATTTGAGTTATTTTCTAAAACTTGTAAAACAGATTAAATTAAAAAAACTAATATAAACTAAAAGGCGAAAGCAACAATAAAGTCACTTTCGCCTAAAAGCATTAGCTATTATTGCATTACGCAAATTTAGCCAAAATTTGCTATGAACTACTTAAGTTCTACAGTAGCGCCAGCCTCTTCGAGAGCAGCCTTAGCCTTATCAGCATCTTCCTTCTTAGCCTTCTCGAGAACAGCCTTTGGAGCACCGTCAACGAGAGCCTTAGCTTCAGCCAAACCAAGGTTGGTCAAAGCACGAACAGCCTTGATGACTGCAATCTTCTTATCGCCAACGGAAGCGAGAACGACATCAAACTCGTCCTTCTCTTCCTCAGCAGCGCCAGCAGCAGCTGGAGCAGCGGCAACAGCGGCTACAGGTGCAGCAGCTTCAACATCAAACTTCTCTTCAAAAGCCTTGACGAACTCGGAGAGCTCAACGAGGGTCATTTCACCAAAAGCTTCAAGAAGCTCTTCATTAGTGAGCTTAGCCATAATGGCTTCCTTTCTTACTTGGCCGATAGGCACACGTTGTGCCTTAAGCCATCAAATTTTTTATTATTATTTGACTCATGCAGCAAGCTGCAAGGGTATCATGCGGCCTTTTCCTGCTTTTCGCGCAAAGCGTCGATAGTACGCACAGCCTTTGTTGGCAAAGCGTTGAACAGGTAAGCGGCCTTGGACATAGTGCCCTTGAGCGCGCCGGCCATTTCGGAAAGCAACTGTGGGCGAGACTTCAAGTCTGCAAGCTGCTTTGCACCTTCGGCATCGTAAACGGTTCCATCTGCGAAACCGCCCTTGATAACGAGGGTCTTATTCTCTTTGGCAAAATCACGCAAAGTCTTAGCAGCCTCAATGAAATCACCTTTTACGAAAGTGATTGCAGTTGGACCGGCGAGAAGCTCGTCAAGACCTTCAATGCCCGCTTCCTTAGCAGCAATACGAGCAAGCGTGTTCTTAGCCACAGAGTAGGAAGTATCGCGGCCTAGCTTTTCACGCAAATCAGAAATCTGCGGAACTGTAAGCCCGCGGTACTCGGTGAGGTAGACAGCGTCTGCATTACGGAATAATCCAGTAAGCTCTGCAACTACCGCTTCCTTTTCGGGCCTCTTCATGGCGTTCCTTCCTAAATCGGCCGTCGATTTGAAAGAAACACATCAAGCTTAATCTAAACAGAGCAACAAAAAAGCTCTGCGCACTGGCAGAGCAACAAACAAAACACTAAAGTGTTTAAACTTTCGATTTACAATAAACAATTTGCAAATCATTGCTCAACCTGTGCTGGCATGACACATCAATTTCAGGAATCTCGCGATTCCACCAACGGTCTGTGGTTTACGTTGGGACAGTTTAATATGCATCTAAGACAATGTCAAGAAAATAGAAGACAGTATTAAGAAAGTATCAAGAAAATAAAAGACAATATCAAGCAAATTTGCAGTAAATCTAAGAATAAATTTAGAAAAACAAAAGTTATTTCGTGTTATTTCCCAAAAATAAAAACAGAAATAGAAACAAAAAGAGGGCATGTAATCACACGCCCTCTAATTTTTCTTATGCTTGCGAATTAAATTCTTGAAATTAAATCCTTGAAATTAAATTCACATTTACTCACATTTACAGCACAGCGTTAGCAATAAAATCAAGCAAGAACAACAAAGAAACAATCCAAAGCATTGGATGAATTTCCTTAGCGCGCTTCTTGCAAGTCATCACTAAGCAGTACATAATGAATCCGGCTGCGATACCGTAAGAAATGTTGTAAGAAAATGCCATGAATACAGCTGCGAAGAATGCAGGAATTGCCTCGGAAATATCATCCCAAGCAATTTCCTTCAAAGAACTTGCCATCATGCATCCAACAACCACAAGCACACCAGCAGTTGCAGCAGCAGGTACAGCGGAAACAACTGGAGCAAGAACTATTGAAAGTGCAAAACAGATTGACACAACTACTGAAGTCAAACCTGTACGACCACCTGCACCAATACCTGCAGCAGACTCTACATAAGTAGTGGTGTTAGAAGTACCGAAGATTGCACCAACAGAAGTTGCAATGGAATCAGCAAACAAAGCGCGATCCATCTTGGAGCTAAATCCGGAGCCGTTTTCCAAAGCACGCTCGTCCGCTTCAGAGAAGATTCCAGTACGACGACCAGTACCAATGAAAGTACCCAAAGTGTCGAAAGTATCAGACATTGAGAAAGCAAAGATTGTTATTAAAACCAGCGGAATACGATCAGGACGTGAGAACAGAGTTGGGAATCCTTCGTTTGTAAATATTGCGCAGAAAGTCTTAGGCAAATCATGGAAAGCGCCCATGATTGACACAGAGTTGTTCATAGTCGTCAAACCCATTGGAATACCAATGATAGCTGTAACAACAATGGAAATAAGCAAAGATCCGCGAACATTCAAAACAGTAAGAATAATTGCCAAAATCAAGCCAATAAGGAACAACCATAGAACTGGGTTCTTTAGAACAGCAAGACCTGGAATTGCAGGAGTTGCACCAAATTTAGATGCAATTGCTACAGCTTCTTTGTCTTTTGGAGTGAACTTAATCAAATCAACGTTCACCATGCCAACATAAGCCACGAATAAACCGATGCCACCGCCGATTGCGTGTTGTAACGAAGTCGGGATGGCACGAATAATCATTTTACGAATTTTAGTAACGGTAATAAGAATGTTAATTAAACCGCATAAGAACACCATACACATGGCATGCTGCCAACTAAAGCCTAAGCCTTTTACGACAGTGAACGTAAAGAACGCATTAAGACCCATACCAGCAGCTTGAGCGTAAGGCACGTTAGCAAATAAGCCCATAACAAGCGTGCCAATAATAGCTGCAATAATTGTTGCTAAGAACACGCCACCCCATGGCATACCAGTTTCTTTTAATACATTTGGATTTACGATGATTATGTACGACATTGCGAAGAATGTAGTGAGACCTGCAGTGATCTCCGTTGGTACATTCGTGCCGTTTTCTTTGAGATGGAAGAACTTTTCCATAAACTCTCGGTTCCTTGGTTTACAAGCGCAAAAGACCATAAAAAGCGCGGCGAAGGCTCTTGAGCAATCGCGCACGCAATTACATTTGGGC
This sequence comes from uncultured Gardnerella sp., assembly GCF_947280595.1. Classification (NCBI taxonomy): domain Bacteria; kingdom Bacillati; phylum Actinomycetota; class Actinomycetes; order Bifidobacteriales; family Bifidobacteriaceae; genus Gardnerella; species uncultured Gardnerella sp. Next base: position 37,001 of record NZ_CAMYOS010000004.1, read on the forward strand.
ATTCACGCAGAGGTTACTGCGACTCGCCGGCATAGCGAAGGCATCGCAAAATCTCACATAAAATTATGAAAATTGCGAAACCTTTGAACACCGAACGTCTTAGACAATACTCGTAAGTGCTGACCTAAGATTTGCTCGCGATTTTAGATTTTTATGTAAAAAAAAAGGTCTTTGCATACAATAGCATGCAAAGACCAAATAAATTACAATACTTCTAAAATAAGTAACAGCCTACTTTTGAGAATTTCGCAAGAGCGCACCAGCATAAGCTAAAATGCTAGCAACAAAAACAGTTAAGAGCGCACTTACGCCAGTATTAGGTAACTTACTTACAACAGTATTAGGTAACTTATTAGACGAAACCTTACTTTCAACGGTAATATTCGTCCAACCAAGCTGATTACCATTCTCATCAATAAGAGCAACCGTATGCTTACCAGAATAACCAGCAGGGAACAATGCATCAAATTGAGGTTTGCCATTAAGCATATAAACCTTCACACGATCAGAGCCACTAGCGTCCTTAAGCAAACGAGGAGATGAATAAATATATGCATAAGCATACACAAAACCATCAGCCTTCAAATGAGAAATAAACTCCTCATTAGAAATATTCGCAATAACTCTATTGACAGCATTAGCGTACGCTACATTCTTCACACCAATAGTAAGCTTACCTTTCAATTCAGGATTAAGACCATCAACACTAGAAGGAGCAAGAGCATTCACGGATACTGACAGCGAAGAATCAGGTTTAACTGGCGTAGCTGGAGCTGGCTCATGAGGCTCAGGAACAACAGGTTCAGCAGGCGTAGCTGGAACAGGCGGAACCACAGGCTCAACAGGAGCTACAGGCTTAACAGGCTCAACCGGATCAGACGGAACCACAGGCTTAACCGGATCAGACGGAGTCACAGGCTTAACCGGAGTCACAGGCTTAACCGGTTTAACCGGCTCAACCGGATCAGAAGGAGTCACTGGATCAGATTCATGTTTAGCTACACACTCAGAATCATGAACATCACTAGCTTCATCCACATACTCAAAAACAGGACTTACATGCAAAGACGGACGAGACATATCAGATTCAGCTGTTGCAACAACACGAATCCAATCACCGCGCTTTACATCCAATAAACCATGACTTTTAACAGCGTTAGCAAACTCTTGCGAAACTTTCAAAGACTCTGAGAGTTTAGCACTATACAAAACTTCATTATTTATCATTAAAGACAATGTTATTGCTTTGCCATTATTGCCTTTCTGACGCAAATACGGCTCATTCTCTTTAATAGTAAAGCGAATCTTTCCGCTCTTTGGAGCAAGCCATGCAATTGCAACACCACCAGCACTACCAGGTGAATCACTTAGCAAGCCATGTATATCTTTTCTATTTTCAGGATAGTTACGATTTGGATAATCTATTCCAGGTCCATAATAACTGTCAAAAAGCCAGTTAGGATACTGCGGATCCTTAGATTTCAAATCCTCCCAAGTTCCACTGTCACCATCCTGTTTCTGACCATGCCAAATAGGTCCTTGATGATCATCTTGATATTCACGAACCCAATCCCAAGTCATCTTAGGCTTAATTACATAATCAATGAAAGCAGAATCAGAAGAATTATCTCCCTCAAGAGAAAATCGTACAATATCGCCTTCTAACACATTTGCAGAAGGTTTTAGTACAGAACCACTACGCAAAACTTGCATTTTAGTTTCGCTTCCAACTTTTATCATAGATAAAAGATCGCATACATTTGTAGTAAGCTTTTTACCTATAGGCACATAAATGGTCTTATTACCATTTTCATTACCTGTTTCAAAGTCAATATTTTTAATAGAAATAGCCTTAACGTCACTTTCAGCACAACCAATATCTGGATTAGATACGATCTTAGATCCAAAGAAATCATGCTCAAAATTAAAACCATTAAGATCATGAATTACTGTACCGGAATTTATTGCTGGAGATCCCTTAGCAAGTAGATAATTAGCAAAAGCATTATTATCGCCTTGACGAGAATAAATTTTGCCATTCTTATTAAAATCTTTTATGCCAATTACGTTAGATTTGAATACTTTGAGAATATCATCTGCCTTCAAAGCTTTTGCATCACTTCTAGGAGTTGATTCATAATTTATATACAGATTATTCTTATATACTTGTCGATTATTCCTATTCCATTGAGCATTTTTTGTTGTAGCATTGCTAAGAGAACCGTTATTTTCATCAACGCTAGCAAAAATATTATTTTCCATAAGACCTGGGCCATTAGTTCGGTCCGTCAAAACTTTCACACCTTTACGCAATATAAACGTATTGTTGTAAATATGCGCAGTGCTATAGGTTGTTGGTAAATCAATCGCGCCATTATCTCCTACAGCAATGTTGTATCTGAATGTAGTGTTAATAGCAAAATAATTACAAACCATTAAAGTAGCAAAAGTATTATTTTGCGAATAGTTATATTGGTAAAGAGTGCCATCACCAAAATCAGCATCCCAAGGCTGACCATCACCATTACCGTGATCAGCGTTCAATGTTTCATAAGCTTCGTTATACTCAAACAATGCGTTCTTGCATCTCCAAGGCCAAATAGCAGCAGCAGTTCTTCCGGAAGAAGTTAAATAATCTTGAGTGTTAATATGCTTAGCAACCTTAGAAGATACATTTCCTTTAACGAGTGGACGATCACAATACATCACTGTAATAGCATCACCACCAGCGCCATATACAAAATTATTTTCAATTACAACATTAGTTTGACCATATTTAGCAATTACAGAATCCTTAATAGCTCCACCAGCGCCATTAGAGTAATCAAAATCGTTATTCCAATTGCGTGAGTTATCAATATAATTCAAATACGAAGTGTAACCTACTGCGATACCCCATCTATCTACGTCTTCAACTCTATTATTTTTTATTGAAATATGATCAAAACGCGATACATGATTTTGTAAATATGCATCATCGGCTGCACTCTGACGATATTTTGGCAAATGAGCCATAAAATATATACCGCCATTTGCCATATGCTTGTTGTAAATATTGCCATCAACGTCATGAATATAGCAATTCTCAATACTGACATTACTCATAGTAGTACCATTTTCAGCAATACCAGCAATGCCAGTCCTATCCATACGATTTTGACTTCTATCTAATTTTGTACCGTCAGAATCAGCCTTCTCAGTCCATTTCCATGTTTTAACTGGATCATAAACATTCTCATCGTCATTCGTGATTTCTAAATTCTTAACAGTGATATAAGAAGAATCCTTAATGAGAATAGTTGACGAAACATCACCCTTATGCTTATGAGGACTTCCACCAATTAGTGCTTTATAATCTTGATGCCACTGACTATCTTTTACACCGTTTGCAGCAATAAGCGGAGCAGGCTTGGATGGATCTCCATAATCCATAAAAGTTATAGGCTTATTTTCAGCACCAGATATATCCTTAATATGTAAAGATTGATTATTAAATTTAGAACCTCTTTTTAGAAGAATCTTATCTCCAGGCTTAAAATCCTTCATAATTTCATTTATTTTATTTAATGTTTTAAGAGGTTTATCAGCAGTAGTTCCTGTATTATTATCATTTCCTTCTTCACTAGAAACATAAAAGCTACGACCTACAACACCCCCCCCCAACTCAGTTTCTTGACCAACTGCAATATTGGTGAAAAAAGTGCCTACAATACATGTACAACATACAGCAGCTAACGCTCGCTTTAGATTTATAACACTCATATTCTATAGTCCTTCTTCAATAGAAAAACAATTATTTACGTGACTCTATTGATCGATATGAACGCCTTTACTCACATCTATCAATAGAATATTTTTTGAAGTTATATTTATGTAATTATTATTTTTTAATTGATATTGTTATACCGCATCTGCAAGCAACCTTGCCAACATAAACGGAATACTATTATATTAGTAAATATAATTAACAATTTCAGTTTAACTATAACATCACGATTTCTCTAATACAATATGAATTTATGCTTATTTTGTAAACAATCCTATAGATTTATTTACTAAGCAAATAAAGTATAGATCACGTACTAGTGAGGCGTGGAAATTACTTAACGAACAATAAAAAGCGAAACGGTGCTTGAAGAAGTTACACCTAATCCAAACTCTTTATAAAACTAAAGTAAGCTAAAATCTACCTTTTACTACTACAAGCAACAACATCTGAGAATGCGTAAAAAGTTGAAGCTCCTGTGAGGTAAGTAATTCCCCCACCTCACAACAACAATCATATTTTGTAAACAATCCTATAGGTTCATTTACTAAGCAAATAAAGTATAAATCACGTACTAGTGAGGTGCGGAAAATACTTAACGAACAATAAAAAGCGAAACGGTGCTTGAAGAAGTTACACCTAATCCAAACTCTTTATAAAACTAAAGTAAGCTAAAATCTACCTTTTACTACTACAAGCAACAACATCTGAGAATGCGTAAAAAGTTGAAGCTCCTGTGAGGTAAGTAATTCCCACACCTCACAACAACAATCCTATTTTGTAAACAATCCTATAGGTTCATTTACGGGATTTGCCTATCAAATGGGCTGAGCTCTCGGAGTTTATCTTAGAGAAACGTAAAAATCACCCAAAACGACCGGAAATATAACGCTCAGCTTCAGCATTACGCGGATTATTAAACATAGTAGTCGTGTCTGCAAAATACTCTAAATGACCCGGCTTGCCAACAGCTTTCAAGTTAAAGAATGCTGTGTAATCAGCAACACGAGCAGCCTGCTGCATATTGTGAGTTACAATCACAATCGTGTAATCATTTTTAAGCTCGTTAATCAAATCTTCCACAGCTAGAGTAGAAATAGGATCCAGTGCGGAGCATGGCTCATCCATAAGCAATACTTGCGGATGCACAGCAACAGCTCTAGCAATGCAAAGTCGCTGCTGTTGACCACCAGAAAGACCAATACCAGGCTTATCTAAGCGATTCTTAACTTCATTCCATAAGTTCGCTCCACGCAAAGCCCATTCAACAAGATCATCAGCATCTTGCTTAGAAATTTTACGATTATTCAAGCGAACGCCAGCAAGAACATTTTCACGAATAGACATAGTTGGAAAAGGATTCGGGCGCTGAAAAACCATTCCAACATCTCTACGCACAGCTACAGGATCAACATCTTTAGCATATAAGTCACGTCCTTCAAGTAAGACCTGACCTTCTACGCGCGCTCCAGGAGTAATCTCATGCATTCTGTCAAGAGTTCGTAAAACAGTAGACTTTCCGCAGCCAGAAGGACCTATAAAAGCCGTAACTTTATTAGGCTCAATGCTTATGTTTACATCCTCTACAGCAAGAAAATCACCATAATAGATGTTCAAATTTTTCACATCAATCCGCTGACCCATTACGATCCTCGCTTTCTAAAAATTTGTTACGTCTTATTTAGTCTTGTTACGTCTTATTTCGTCTTCTGTATTTCTATTTTGCTCTATTTCAATCTAATCAATCTATTTTTCTCTATTTCAATCTATTTTGCTTTAACTGAAAACACTCGAGCAACTACCCTACCAATAATATTTAGCAATAACACGATCACAATCAAAGCTAGAGCAGCAGACCAAGCGCGTTCCATTGGAATAGTAGTTACGCACGAATCAGGAGCATTAGCTGGGCAATTCGCAGAAAGCTTTGAATACTCTTGATAAACATATACAGGCAAAGTAGTCATCTGACCTTCAAACAAATTGAAATTAGTTGATGCAATAAATCCAGAAGCCATCAAAAGTGGCGCTGTTTCACCAATTACACGCGCAACAGCTAAAATGCATCCTGATACAATTCCCGGCAACGCTGTACGCAAAACCACTTTAGTAATAGTACGTTGTTTTGTTACTCCTAAAGCTAACGAAGCTTCACGCAGATCATTAGGAACAATTTTTAGCATTTCCTGAGCAGACTTCACAACAGTTGGAATCATAAGAATAGAAAGTGCAACTGAACCTTCAAAACCATTTATAGTTCCAGGACCTAAAAGAATAGCAAACATAGAAAATGCAAATAAGCCTGCAACGATAGAAGGTATGCCGCTCATCACATCAACCATCAAGTTAATTACACGCGCAATTCTTTTTCCATGAGCATATTCAATTAAATAAACAGCACACATTAAGCCAATTGGAATTGAAATAACCATAGCACCAAGCGTTATTTCAAGCGTGCCAATAATAGCATGCAAAATTCCGCCATAACCGCCTGTGCCAGTTGCATTTCCACCAACTACATAAGTCATATTATGAGTCAAAAAATCTATGTTAAATCGTTTAATACCATGGATGATTGTTGTTAAAAGCAATGATGCCAAAGGAATGATTGCAACAATAAAAGATAGAAAAATCAACACATGCATCAAAAAATCTTTGCGCTTACGCAATGCAATAGATGACCTTGTTGGGCTAAATTTATCAAAATCTATAACTGGACTTGTTGAAGACGAAGAAACTAAATCAGACGAAACAGACGAAGAAACTTGATTAGGTTTCTTTGATTTTATAGATTTAACAAACTTTTTAAATTTAGCAAATATATTTAGTCGATTCGCGCTAGTATTACCAGCAATTTTTCTAGCAACAAAATTTACAACAAACGAAATAACAAATAATACAAGACCTGTGCCAATTAACGCACTCACACCTAAACCATTTGCTTCAGGATATTGAGCTGCAATATTAGCAGCAATAGTCTGATTTTGAGATGCCTTGAAAATATTGATTCCGAAAGTAAATCCCGGAGAAAGAATCATCAAAACTGCCATTGTTTCACCAAGAGCACGTCCAAGACCTAGCATTGAAGCAGAAACAATACCAGATTTAGCAAACGGCAAAACTGCAAGCTTTATCATCTCCCACTTTGTAGCACCTAGCGCGAGCGCACCCTCTTGTTGCAAACGAGGAGCTTGTTGGAAAATATCGCGAGCCATAGAAGTTATAATTGGCAGAATCATTACTGCAAGCACAAGACTAACCGTTGCAGCACACCTAGAAGGATTTGCAACAGGACCAGCAAATAAAGGAATCCAAGACAAAAATCGCGAAATCCAATCCCAAAATGGGTACATAGCTGGAACAAGAACTAGCCCGCCCCATAAACCATAAATAACTGATGGTATTGCAGCCAATAAATCCACTACTGAGCTTAGAAAAGGAACGATTTTTTTAGGCGCGTAATGAGATATGAAAAGCGCAATACCAATAGCTACAAAGAATGCAAAGCATAAAGCAAGTGCAGACATTAAAACAGTTCCGAAGATGAGAGGAATCACATAACTTAAGAAGTTATGTGATTTCCCCCCAGTAAAATCCGCATAAACGCTAGAAAGTTGATTTCGATCTGCAAAAATCAAAGGAGTTGCACGAAATAGCAAGAATATAGCTACAGCTGCAAGTATCAACAAAATCAAAATACCGCAAATACAAGCAACATACTTAAATATGTGATCTAAAGTATGCATACTACGATTACGCGAAAAACCTTGCTTGTTTGAATCCGCATCCGCAACTACATTCATCGTAGAACTCACTCATGCTCCTTTTACAGATAATGTCTTAATAATATCAGACATGTTCTAGCTTTTTCAGCTATGTTATAGCTTTATAACAATTATCATTTAATAGATTGAATTGATGCGTTTATTTTACTTACAACATCTTGTGGAAGTGGTGCGCTACCAGATGCACTTCTGGCAGCATTCTGACCTTCATTGCTAACTACATAACTTAACCATGATTTCACAAACTTCGCTGTAGATTTGTCTTTGTACGCATTGCAAGCAATGTCATAAGACACAAGAAGTATAGGATAAGCTCCTTGCTTTTTAGTTAAATGATTTATTTTAACAACTACGCGATTTTTACCAAATGCTTCTGTATCTACATCAGAATCAGAGAGAGTAGCAGATGCGCCTTCAGCTGAAATTGCACTGTAAGTATCTGCAACTTTCACAGCAACTGTTCCTAATTTGCCTACTTGAGAGAAATCAGCGTATCCAATTGCTCCATCTGCCATACGTATTGTTGAAACTACTCCAGAAGTGCCTTTTGCTCCTTGACCTACGCTATTAGGCCAATTTTCAGAAAGGTCATATTTCCAATCATTTGGTGCTGCATCTTTTATGTAGCTTAAGAAATTCTGAGTTGTGCCAGACTTATCTGAACGATGTACAACAGTAATAGCTTTATTCGGAAGAGAAATATCTGGATTTTGAGATTTAATAGCATCATCATCCCAACTTGTGATTTTCCCATCGAAAATTTTAGCTATCGTAGAAGCATCCATGTTAATATGCTTGCCTGCATCTGAAACACCTTTTAGATTAAATGCTATTGCAATAGGAGATACATATACAGGCACATCGAAAGCAGTAGTTCCATTTGCACACACTGATTTAGATTGCTTTACTTCATCATTACTTAAGAATTTATCTGATCCAGCCCAAGCTGTAGCGCCAGTCATAAAAGTTGTAACTCCTGCGCCAGAACCAGTTGGATTATATGCGATTTTAGCTTCAGGATTTTTCACTTGGAATCCTGCAATCCAAGCTTCCACAGCAACTTGTTGAGAGGATGCTCCAGATCCTTGGAAATTTCCAGAAATTTTAGTGTTAGTAGACCCGGATGCGGATGTGTTATCTGCAGGAACGTTATCTCCGCAAGCAGCGCACGTTGCGCACAAGCCAAATGTAAGCGCTGCTACAGCAGCAGCGCGAAACTTAAATATGCTTTTATTTGTACTTAATTTTGTAGTACTTAGCTTTGTAGTACTTAATTTTGTTGGAATTAACTTGATTATATTCATTTTGTTCATATTTTTACGCATATTCTTCTTTCCTTTCGCGAAGAATTGCCTTGCGCTCCACCACACTTTCGCGTTCCTATAGCCGTATTGCGAATTGAGCGCATTTTCTTAAATTACCCTATCTTTTTTTATTAACGCAATCATCATAAATAGGTGGGTTAAACCTAACCGGCAAAAATACGTATATTGCAAAAAGTGACGGCATTTAGCACTACGAATTTCAATACTTGCACAAGAAAGGAGTCGGCAACCAATACGGCGTGTCGAAAAGTTACTGGCGAACGTTTATATAACAATTAAAGCTATATATTTTCAATACGAACATAAATCACAAATTACGAATAATATTAACTGTAATTTTTGCAGCAGTATCTGCATATTCTGAAATATCAAAAGTATGGAAAGTTTCGTATTCTGTATCCGCGTTATCACTCATTGCTCGCACAATCAATGCTGGAACATCATTACGCGCTGCTACATGAAGTACAGCAGCTCCTTCCATTTCAACAGCATCTGCATGAGTTTTTTCAATTACTTCCGCAACTTTTGAAGGAGTATCAACAAAATATCCACCAGAAGCAATAGTTCCCGAAATATGCGTAATTCCCATTTTATTAAGCACTTGATTAGCTACTTGCAACAAATAATCATCAGAATGGAACTCGCTCGTAAAAGGTTTCCATTGACCTATCAAACGCATATCTGTATCTAAATATTTTAATGTTTGCCCAAGCACAACATCATTTGTATGTAAATTTTTATTAAGATTTCCAGCAATACCAGAAAAAATTACAGCTTGAGGATTATAAGTGTCAATAAGATATTGCACAGTTGCAGCAGCATTTACTAAACCCATTCCGCCAACAGTAGCAACCACATCAATTTTTCTTTGATTTACACTAAGAAGCTGCCCTTGAGATACATCAAGACTAGCAAAATTCTTATGAGTTACATCATTAAGTTCACTAGCGATATGTGCAATTTCCTCTTCTAAAGCGCAAACAACAGCAACTCTTTCGATATTACGCATAAAATTATTCCCTTTACATTGAGCTTGATGATTTTTCAACAAAATATTTAATTACAATTTACGGCGAGAAGATACAGACGAAGCAAGAGTATTAAGCAAAGCAGCAGTATCTTCCCAAGAAATACAACGATCAGTAATAGACTTGCCGTATTCAAGCTCACTAAGAGGAGCAGGATCTTGATTACCACCTTTTAAGAAACTCTCCATCATAACGCCTTTAATACCCTGCTCACCTTCAGCCAAACGCTTAGCAATCTCACGAACAACCTCAATTTGACGATGCTCATCCTTACCAGAATTTCCATGAGAACAATCAACCACAACACCGTTAGAAGCCATGCAACTTGTACCAAGCCTTAATCGAACAGACGCAACTGCAGCAGCAACGCAAGCAGCATCATAATTTGGACCTTTACTAGATCCACGTAAAACAACGTGACAATCAGGATTACCAAGAGTTTGAACAGCACAAGCCCTACCAAGATGGTCAATACCAAAGAAAGTATGACGCTGACTTGCAGCCAAACAACCATTTACAGCAGCAACAACTGATCCATCAGTAGCATTCTTAAAACCAACAGGCATAGAAAGACCACTAGCAAGCTGACGATGAATCTGCGACTCAGTATTCCTTGCACCTATTGCTCCCCAACTTACAGCATCAGCAATAAACTGTGGACTAGTTGGCTCTAAAAACTCCGTTGCTGCAGCCAAACCAGCATCCAAAACTCCAAGTAAAGTGCGGCGAGCTAAAAGCAAACCTTTATGAATATCGTGAGTGCCATCAATATCTGGATCGTTAATCAAACCCTTCCAACCAAGAGCCGTACGAGGCTTTTCAAAATACACTCGCATAACTATTAAAAGCTCATTTTCAAGCTTCTTACGAAGTTTAGATAAACGCTCAGCATAATCAAGCGCCGCCTTAGGATCATGCACAGAACAAGGTCCAACAATTACAAGCAAACGATCATCATCGCCATTCAAGCAGCTTCGAATCTCATCACGCGATTGAGCAACAATATCTTGTGCACATTTAGATAATGGCAATTCTCCAAGAACTTGTGCAGGAGTTGGCAACGGTTCAAGCTCTAGTACACGGCGGTTAATAATGCGATCAACACCAACTCTATCTTCCCAACGCATGAATTTAGCAGAATTAAATGGATCTTTCTCCTCTTCAACAGCTTTCTTAACAGCAAGTGCGTTACGTTTCTCAAAAGTAGATTCCATTTACAACCATCCTAATAAAAACACACTCGGCATAGTCCGAGCTTGCGTTGTAAGTCCACCGACTTAATGTGGTCGGCACGCGTTTTAAGAACGCGTACCGCCGCGCTCACGCGAAAAGCACACCGTGCTTTTCACAATAGTGAGCGCGGCGCATTAGGTTAGCTTGAAATCCTAATGATTTCAAGCTATGCTAATGCGCCCATTGGATCCCATGCCGGTAAAACAATTGCTGGCTCTTGAAGTGCTTTGCGATATTCTTCCGGCAAAAGCGCCTTAGGCACTGCAACTTCATACACATACTCACTAAACCAATCATCGCTCATAGTGAAGTAACCCTTATCCGCAATATCCGCTCCCCAAGAATTCTCAACACGCCAACGGCGAGTAGTTGTTCCATCATCAGCAACATCAACGCCAGCAAAAGCCATAGCATGATTCATAGCAGAATCAGCAAAACGCACGCGATCTTCCTTATTCAAATCAAAATCAACGCCATAAACACGATCATATTCAAATAAGTCAGTAGCCCAAGCACCATTAACGCGATCCATCATAGGATGGCAATCCGCACCAAACCAAACAGGAATACCCTGCTCAACAAGAATCTTCCTCACACAATCTTTCATAAATTGATTTGGAACATTCAAATACTCTGTAGCATCCCCACCAGCAACATTACCCAAGTGCTCAATAGCAATCTTCTTACCCTTAGGATGTTCTGCACGAGGATCGTCTACTAAGCACACATAATCCTCTAAACCAGCAGTAACATATTTCTTCCAAAACTCAACAGGAGTAATCTCGCCATCTCTATGGAAGTTTCCGTCCTCATCAGTCCACTCCCAGTCAAAACTCTTTGGTGGCTGCCCTAAATGAATAGTCAAAATCCTATGACCTGCTGCAACAGTATTTGAAATAATGTCATCAATATCAGCAGAATTTGCATACATATGCGCAACTGCAGTATGTAACAACTTACGCAACTGAGTATTCATAGCATCAGTATCTTTAGAAGACTCAGTTTCTGGATACAAATCTTTAGGAACAGCGCCATACTTCTTATAGACGTTCATAGCCATAGTCCACTGACCGCCATCGCCCATAACATCGTGAAGCAAATGTTGCAACAAACGAGAATCATTTGGCTCGCCAGCACGCACAAGAGCAGCAACATCATTAAGGAAATAATTTACTCTTTCAAGCTTGTCATAATACATAGCGTAATTCTGAGAAAACTCAAAATCTTTAACTTTCAACGATTTCTTAGCAACAAAACGCGCAACATTCAAAGAACTAAACAACCAGCAACGACCAGAATGATCCTGATGCCTTGCATCTGCATTATCTACAATTGTTGAAAAACGGCGCTGCAAAAGACGAGATCTATCATAATTTAACGCAACTTTATCAATACCAGCAGCAGTAACACTGTTCATTGCCAAGCGATTCAAAGGATTATTATCAAAATCCTCACGCAAATCCTGTAACATCTCACTAGTTAAAGAAGTAAGAGCAACCAATTTCTAACCTTTCTAATTATCTAATTATCTAATTTTCTAACTATTTAATTATCTAAATTGTTTAATTGTTTAATTGTTTTCTTAAAAACACAAGTAAGCGCTAGCATAAAACAACATCAACCATATAAAGCTAATATCAACTAGCACTATAATAATCAGCCAGAGCAAAGAGCAAACTTACTCTCGCGAATCTTCTGATTCAGATGATTCAGCTGATTCAGCAAGAGCAGCCTGAACCTCACGCTGAGCATCACGCCGAACTTCACGCTGAGCATCAGAGTCCACTTCAGCTTTCACACCAGAATTATGCACATCAGCTGAACCTTCTACAGAATCAGCCAAAGAATTACCTGCAGACTCATCTAAACTTTCAAAACTATCATTCAAATTCGTAGACTCATCATCAGAATTTTGCTGCTTTGAATCTCCAAAATCAAAACCTGCAAAAGCGTTAGTAAATAGCGAGCGCAATTCTGTAACACGCTGCGTAATAGTAGCTTCACGATGCTGCAATTGATTCAATCTAGCAGTCATGCCATCTAGCTCCTGCTGAGCAGCACCCCTACGCTCTTCAACTTGTTCAGTTGCTTCTTTCATAGCTTTTCTAACTATTTGTGCAGCTTGCTCATCTGCAGACTTATGAGTTTGAGCAGCATAATCATCTGCATCTTGATGAATAGATTTTGCACGAGCAATTAACGCATCAGCTTCTTCTTGTGCAGCTCTCTGCCGATCTTTCAAACCTAAAAGTAAAGCATCCACCTTTTTAGTTGCCTCATCTTGCTGTTGAGCAATATCAGCGCGAATCTGCTCAACTTCTGCACTAACTTGACTCATAGTCTTAGTTCGCTCTACTTGAGCAGCATCAGCAATTTCTTGTGCTTTAGCGCTAGCAGCATCAGTAATTTCACCAGCTTTACGCTGAGCTTCAGCCATCATTTTTGAAGCACGCTCTCGCATATCAGCTAACTTTTTATTTGCTTCAGAAAGAGCAGTTTCAATTTGATCATTAGTTTCAGCTTTAGCGTGCGCAATCTCTTCATTTGCAGCTGAACGCTGTTGAGCTATTGCCTTAGCAGCCTCTGCTTTCATTTCAGCAATATTTCGCTCCTGCTGAGATAATTCAGAAGCCATCTTCTTATTATGTTCTTCTCGAGCATTATTTAATTCCAAAGTTGTTGAATCGCGTTGAGCGTCAACATCCCTTTGAGCAGAAGAACGAAGTCTTTCAGAATCCTCTTTAGCAGCGTTCAACATCTGTTCAGATTTTTTAGTCGCATTTGAAAGTAAAGTATCTGCTTTAGTTTGCGATTCCTGCAACAAATGCTCAGCATCTAATTTTGCATTATTTAATAAAGTTCCAGCTTGAGCACGAGCATTCTTTTTAATAGATGCAGCATCCTGTTTAGCACGCTCTAATAATTGAGCACTTGTTTGTTCTGCAGAAGCCAATAATTGCTGAGCATTAGCACCTAGAGAAGCAAAAGTACTACCATTTTTTGCACGCTTAACATTATTCTTTTCTTCTTGCAATTGTGCTTGAAGTTGCAAAATAGATTCATCACTAGAACGTACTTGTTCTCGCAAACGTGCTACCGTGCGCTCATAGTTTGCGATAGCTTTATTTACTTCTTCTTTGTCGTATCCGCGTAAAGCAACGGAAAATCGATCCACCATGGCATTCCTTTCACAAACCAACATAGCGCAACATGCTAAGCTGCGCACGCATATATCAGCACTAACGCTATCACTTACTAGCACAAAAGACTCGGGCGTGTCGCGCACTACGTATTTTAGAAAAATATCTTTTATTCTTCTCTGTACACATCTTCAATAAACTACTCAAGCAGCATGTTTAAAGACGAAGGTTTCAAATAATATTTCACAGCTTCACTTACAATATCTTGGCCAGCTTTAATTTGCAATTGCAAAGGTAAACCATGACGAGCATCATGAGATGCAACAACAGGAGGAAAACTAACGAATCCAGCTAACAATTTCCTATCGTAATTATTAGTAGACCAGTTTAATAATCTGTAGAAAAGTGAATTACATACGTAAGTCCCAGCATCAGAACTTAAAGTAGATGCAATACCCTCACGAGCAAAATCATTCAAAATCATGCGCAATGGCAAACGAGTCCAATAAGCAGCTGGACCGTTATCAACAATAGACATACGCTGAGGACGGCGATTATCAACATCAGGCATTTTTGTATCCATCATATTCGTTGCGCAACGCTCTAATTGCACTCCACGAGCAGAATGTTTTACACCTGTCGAAATCACAATATTCGCATTCTCTTTCTCGATTGTTTCTAATAATTCAGGCCAAGAATTAGCAAAACTTATTGGAAGCATCACAGACGTTACTTTTATATTCACATCACTTGAAATAGAAAATTGATCACTTTCCATTTTTGATAGCGCACTCGGGACTTCAAAAGAAGGATTTATTTCAAGATCCGCATAAGGCCCAAATCCAGAAATCACTATGTTTATTTGTTGCATAATTTTAGCCTTCTACTTGTCTTTGATTATAAGCGCAAGCAATCTTCCTTCGTGAGATTTGCCAGAAACAACTGCACGGCGATGAGAATACCAAAGCGGATTTTCAAAAGTGCAAAGAGGATTATCAAGAGTCTTCAATCTTTCTTCCAAAGAAGATCCTTCACAATCAGAATCACAAATTTCTTTTAATTCAACATCTTCAGATAAATATTTTGTTGCAGCGTCAACTCTAGGCAAAGAATCAACAATATTAGAAACACCAGCAAGAGCTAAATCTATACGTGCAGCTTCAGCAATATCAATACCAACTCCACCAAATCTAGTGCGTGAAACTGTTTGCGGATATCTACGCTCAAAATCGCGAGCAATATCATTGCCAACTTCATAACAATTTGCACAAATGCAAGGGCCTAAAACTGCTGTTATGCGCGCGCGATCAGCACCCTTTTTGCACATAGCATCAATAGTAGCCTCAAGCACACCAGCCATAAGACCTTTTCTTCCACAATGAGCTGCAGCAATCACACCAGCATAATCATCTGCAAGCAAAACAGGCAAACAATCTGCTGCAAACATACCTAAAGCTAGAGAACTTAAAGTAGAAACTTGTGCATCTGCATCAATTTTTAATTTTAAATCCGCAAAACCTGTAGCATCAAACCCATAATTCGTGTTAAACGAATTTATTATATTATCAGAATCAAAAACTTCTTTCCCATGAACTTGACTAACCAAACACAAGTCAGCTTGCAAAGTCCTGCGTAACGCAAAACGATTACTAAAAATAGCTTCAGGATTATCTCCGCCACGACCACCAAGATTTAATGACGCAAAATCACCTTCAGAAACACCACCCAATCGCGTTGTAAAAACAGCACGAGTGCGCTCACCTAAAACAATCGGAATAGTTACAGGAATTGGTATACCTTCATCGTCAACTTGAGCAATAGGCATACCAGTTACACTAGTTTCTTGCATTTTTCTGCTTTCTTTTAAGATAAATAAGCTAATTCTTCATCGCTTAATTGCAATTGCGAGGCTTTCAAACTATCCAAAATCGTTGCAGGACGATGCGCTCCAGGTATCACGAACACATGATTTCCTTTTGCAAGCTCCCATGCCAAAACAACCTGCTGATAACTTACTTTGTGAGCTTCACCAACTTTACGGAAAGGATCAAAAAGATGATCGTCATATGGGTGACGAAATCCTCCTAAAGGACTCCAACAAACGAAAGCAATACCGAGTTTTTCGCAATATTTCAAAGTATCTTCATTTTCTAGATGAACTGGAGAATATTGATTTTGAACTGCAACAAGCTTTTTGCCAAGAATGCTGCGAGCAATATCAATTTGCTCAACAGACGCATTTGATATACCTATTTCTTTAGCAACTCCTTCATCTAAAAGCTGCTTCATAGCTTCAATTGACTCATTGTATGGAACACACGGATCTGGCCTATGAAAATAAAGTAAATCAATTGTATCTACGCCAAGAGCCATAGCAGATTCTTTAGCTCGAAGTATTAAATGTTCAGGATTACCATCTTTACCCCACGTTGGACGTCCTTCAGTGAAATTACGAAAATGTCCAACTTTCGTTGCAACTAAAATAGAAGATTTATCACCATTCCACGTGCTTAAAGCTTCGCGCACAAGTTTTTCACCAGTTTGCTCTTCTCCTCCTGAACAATAGTATGCCCATGCAGTATCAATATGCGTACAACCTGCATCAAGAGCAGCATGAATAGTTTCAATGCCCATATTGTGACCAAGATTATTTTCAATCGTAAGAGGCATCTCACCAAAACCAATAGCTGTTGTATTAAAAGAGCCTATTGCGCGATTCATAAGCATATCTGCACCCCATGTTTATAAATGATAAGTATTAGTTGTAATAATAATTGTAAGTAATAACTATTCGCGAAATAACAAATGCCTCCAAGCGTAAAAAGCTTGAAGGCATTTCATAACTTTAGATTTTAAAATCTAAAATTTTATAAGTTTTATGAGATTAGTCTTCGTTAAATGAGATTAGTCTTCATCAAACGGATCAAAATCGCGGCGCACTCTACGGCGCGGACGCTCAGTGCGATTCTCGCGAGATGAACGATATTCATCATAATGATTATCGTCAGCAGCATAGCGAGGATTGCGTTCTGGTGATCTACGATCCATTGAAACACGGCGATTCGTGCGATCAGAGCGATTTGCATAACGCGAATCACGATCTTCTTCGCGGTTATCACGACGATTGTCGCGATTATCACGATTATCTCTAGAATCACGGCTATCGCGCGCATCTCTAGAATCTAAATCATCATGATCCTCGCGAGGCGCGCGGCGGCGCGGACGATCCTCAAAATCGCTCTCATCATATCTACTATCGCGGCGACTATCTCGCGCATCTCTAGAATCACGATCATCATATCTACTATCACGATCGCTATAACGATTCTCACGATTTTCGCGATTCTCACGATCATCTAAATCCTCGCGAGATACTCGACGGCGCGGACGATCCTCGCGATCCTCACGATCCTCACGCGAAGCACGAGAACGAGTAGCGCGATAATCTCCACGAGAATCACCACGATTTTCGCGATCATCTCTAGATGAACGCCCACGATTCTCACGAGGAGAAGGCGCAGAAGTTTCTTGATCCTCATAGCCTGGGATAGCCAAGGAAATCTTGCCGCGCTCATCTACGCTCTGCACTATAACCTCAACGTTATCGCCTTCTTTAAGCACATCTTCAACAGTGTCGATTCGAGAACCATTTGCCAAATTGCGAACTTGAGAAATATGCAATAATCCATCAGTTCCAGGAGTTAAATTAACAAACGCACCAAAACTTGTAGTTTTAACAACTTTACCTGTAAAGGTTTCACCAGC
This sequence comes from uncultured Gardnerella sp., assembly GCF_947280595.1. Classification (NCBI taxonomy): domain Bacteria; kingdom Bacillati; phylum Actinomycetota; class Actinomycetes; order Bifidobacteriales; family Bifidobacteriaceae; genus Gardnerella; species uncultured Gardnerella sp. Next base: position 55,043 of record NZ_CAMYOS010000004.1, read on the forward strand.
TTTTGGAATACGAGGGTTTGCAATAGAATCAATGATTTCTTTAGCTTTAGCAGCAGCTTCACCGCCTTCAGAAGAAATATAGACAGTACCATCATCTTCAATTGCAATCTCAGCGCCAGTTTCTTCCTGAATCTGGTTAATCATCTTACCCTTAGGGCCAATTACTTCGCCAATCTTATCAACAGGAATTGTTGTTGTAATAATACGAGGAGCAAATGGACTCATTTCTGCTGGGCAATCAATGCACTCGTTAATAACTTCAAGAATAGTTGCACGAGCTTCATGAGCTTGCTGTAAAGCAGAAGCCAAAATATCAGCTGGAATACCATCAAGCTTGGTATCAAGTTGCAAAGCAGTAATAAATTCAGAAGTACCAGCTACCTTGAAATCCATATCGCCAAAAGCATCTTCTGCACCCAAAATATCTGTTAATGTTTTGAAAATATGCTTTCCATCAACATCTCCAGAAACTAAGCCCATAGCAATACCTGCAACTGGAGCTTTCAAAGGAACTCCTGCAGCTAGTAAGGAAAGCGTGGAAGCGCAAACAGAACCCATAGACGTTGAACCATTAGATCCAATAGCCTCAGAAACCTGACGAATAGCGTATGGGAACTCATCACGAGTTGGAAGAACTGGAACTAAAGCCTTTTCTGCTAACGCACCATGACCAATTTCACGGCGCTTTGGAGAACCAACGCGACCAGTTTCACCAGTGGAATATGGAGGCATTTCATAATTATGCATGTATCGCTTGGTTTGTGGGCCAGAAAGCGCATCAACCTGCTGCTCCATCTTCAACATGTTCAAAGTAGTTACACCCAAAATCTGAGTTTCACCACGTTGGAATAATGCAGAACCATGAACGCGAGGTACGATATCAACTTCAGCACTAAGAGTACGAATATCACGTAAGCCGCGACCGTCAATACGATAATCTTGAGTTAAGATACGGCGGCGAACAATTTGACGTTGCAATTCCTTGAACGCATTGCCAAGTTCTTTTTCTTTCTCAGCATCATCCATATCAGTGAACTCTTCAGCAAGAGTTGTGCGAACGCCTTCCTTGATTTGCTCAATGCGCTCTTGACGAGGCAATTTTTCAGCAATAGAAAGAGCTTCGTCCAAATCTTTATGAGCAATCTCATCAATGCGAGAATAAAGCTCATCAGTATACTCTGGGAAAAGCTGGAATTCCTTAGTTTCCTTAGATGCAATACGCTTCAACTCATTTTGAGCATCGCAAATTACTTTAATAAAAGGCTTAGCAGCTTCCAAACCACCAGCAACAACTTCCTCATCAGGCTTAGTTTGACCTTCATCGTAAATCAAAGTCCAAGCGTTCTTACCGGCACCTGCTTCAATCATTGCAATAGCTACATCGCCATTTTCAATCACTCGACCTGCAACAACAATCTCGAAAACAGCACGCTCACGCTCACTCCAACGTGGGAACGCAACCCACTGACCGTCAATCAGCGCCAAACGAACACCAGAAACTGGACCTTCAAATGGCAAACCAGAAATCATAGTAGATGCAGATGCAGCATTCAATGCAATTACATCGTATGCATCGTCAGGATTTATTGCCAAAATTGTTTCAACAACCTGAACTTCATTACGTAGAGTATGTGGGAATAATGGACGCAATGGGCGATCTATAATCCTGCATGCCAAAGTTGCTTCATTTGAAGGACGTCCTTCACGGCGGAAGAAAGATCCTGGAATTTTGCCAGCAGCATACATCTTTTCTTCCACATCAACAGTTAGAGGGAAGAAATCATAGTTTTCTTTTGGACTAGATCCTGCAGTCGTCGTAGACAAAATCATGGAATCATCATCCAAATATGCCGCCACAGCTCCATCAGCTTGCTGTGCAAGGCGACCAGTTTCAAAGCGTAACGTACGCTTACCAAATGAACCATTATCAATAACGGCTTCTACAGCCTTAATTTCGGGACCCTCCACGGGTTCCTCCTTTTCTTTAACTTACCTAACCAACCAACATGCGTAGTAACATTGGCGACTTCGTATTGTTGCTATCTGTACAAATTTCACAATGCTTGAATATTATGCGCCAATATTTCGTAGTGTTTTTTGTTTCGGTTACTTCAATCATCCGTATTCAATTATGTTTTAAATCTTCAGTTATAAATCTTAAATATCCCCAAAATCACGAGTAATCACAAGTCATCGCGAATTATCACAAGTTATTTCATCTTATTCATCTTAACGAATTCACAAATTTTATCTTAACAAATCAAAAATCTTAACAAACGGAACAATACTAAACAAATCACAGAAATCAAATAAAAGACCCAGGCATAATAACACCTGGGTCACAAGACTATCGACGTAATCCGAGTCGCTCAATCAAAGAACGATAGCGATTGATGTCAACGCGCTTCAAGTAATCAAGAAGACGACGACGATCACCAACCATAAGCAACAAACCACGACGAGAATGATGATCGTGCTTGTGCTCTTTCAAGTGCTCAGTGAGGTCAGCAATACGCTTGCTAAGCAAAGCAACCTGCACCTCTGGGGAACCCGTGTCACCCTCGTGCGTCGCGTATTCATTGATGATATTCTTCTTATCTTCAGCCGTTAATGCCACGGCGTCCTCCTTATAATCACTGCGCGGTGCTACAACCTTTGCTGTAGCGCTTGTGAATCCGCGGGCGTTACACGCCAAATCTCTATATTACAGACACGCTAGAACAAAAGTGCAATGCAACATATAGAAAATATATATAAAATCTCATAAATTTACTACCTAGATAAAATGAACTAAAACGAACTAAAACTATAAGTAATAAAGATAAGAGAAAAAGTAATAAAGCTAAACAAGCTACACAACACACGCATACGAAAGAATTACAAGAATCATACAATACAAATAAATTTACGAAAATACGATAAACACAAAACTTACGTATATGTAAGAATAAAACTTACATAGCAGTCATAAAACCGCCAAAAATTACTATTATTATTGCAATAACTTCAATAGCAAAGAACAGAATAAACGATGCCCAGCTGCGAGTAAATACATTCAATTTTGATTTTTTAGGAACAACTACAAGCAAGCCTACAAATAATATAGCAAACACAGCAACAGACAAACCTGCAGAAATAATTCCTAAATTAGCAGCATTAGCTAGTGAAGCTGCAGATCCATAGACAACATGAGTTGAATACCAAAAACTTAAACGCAATAAACACAATCCAGCAATAAACTGTTCAAGTGCCAAAAATACAATCAGAGCGCATCTCCAAATCCATTGTTTTGGCTCAATAACAGCCATAGCTATGCAAGTAAATAAAGATACAGTTATAATCCACGAAATAAACAAAACTCCAATAGGAGAAAGAAAAGATGTATGATTTATAACCCAAGTTGTACTTTGAGCAGCGAGAGTTCGTCCAGCCCAATACGGAAAAATAATTGCAATAAGCAAAACAATTGCATACGACACAAAACTAACAGGATTCGCATTTTTGCGAGAAATATCCGCCATAGAAAGTTCGTCATCTGATTTTGACAAATCCACTGAACTGGAAATAGTATAATTTTCAGAATCAGACTTAGATTTTTCATCACTATTCACATCGGATTTCATGCTTCGCAAAACTCCTTTTGCATTTCCAACCCAAACTTACAAATATTTTACTTACATGTTTCGTTTTATTTTAATCATTTTATTTAACTAAACTCAAGATGTCGTTAAAATTAAACAACAACACATAACTAAAACAGCACCACATAACTAAAACAACTTGAAAAACTAAAACAACTAAAACAGCTAAAACAACAAGTTGAAGCATTGCAATATAATTAGTAATCCGAGTTTATTGACAATGCAACGTTTATTCACCCGTTGCAGCCAACGACAGGATTTTTATGGGATTTATTCACTTTATTATCAACTTACTAAAAGATCCGCGCTCAGCAATAGCTGGATGGATTGCTATGGGCATAGCTCCAGCATTAGGATTGATATTCTTAGTTATTTTTATAGAAACAGGCGTTGTATTTTTCCCATTCTTACCAGGCGATTCGCTATTATTTGCATCCGGATTCTTCGCCGCTCCAGACGCGCAAACCGGTCACAGTGCACTACCTTTGCCATTATTGCTTGCTGTTGTATGGCTTGCTCCAATTATTGGCGATCAATGCAATTATTTAATTGGTCACTTCTTCGGCAAAAAAATCATTGAATCAGGAATAGTTAAGGCTCTTACTCCTGAAAGAATTGCAAAAACAGAAAAAATGATAGATAAGTGGGGACCTGCAGCAGTATTTTTAGGACGATTTTTCCCATTTATTCGTACGTTCATGCCTTTTATTTCCGGAATTTCTGGGATGAAGTGGACTCGTTTTACTCCATTTTCAGTCATAGGAGGCATAACATGGTCTTCACTATTTACATTATTAGGATATTTCTTCGGGAATATACCATTTGTTCAAAATAATTTTGAACTAGTAATCGTTGCAATCTTGTTAATGTCACTTATACCAACATTCATTGGATTATATAAAGCGCATGCAGCACGCAAAGCAAAGAAAAATCAAGAAAGTTAAAGCCAAAAACAACACTCCAATTCCACAAATCTGCTATAAATATTGTGCTTAAACTTACTTTGTAGTAGACTTGTCGAGTTGTCGTAAGACTTTGGGGCTATAGCTCAGTTGGTAGAGCGCTTCGTTCGCATCGAAGAGGTCGTGGTTTCGATTACCATTAGCTCCACGAAGCCCACTGCATTCATTCCACCGCAGTGGGCTTTTTGTTTTATATTTTGGTATATAGCAATACATTTTATTAGATTTTGGAAATAGACAAAAATAAGGGTTATTTCGGGTTATTTCCCAAAATAGCTCCAAAAATATCTACAGAATAACACCAAAATATCCCAGATTTTATTAGATTTTGGAAAATAAAATGCGCATTGATCTCCCTAACGTACTTATTAAAGTACATATGAAAATCAATGCGCATAAAAGCTTTATAAGTCTTAAAACCTAAGCTTTAAAATCAGGCAGCAATACTTGCAATGTCGACTGGAACACCAGGAGCCATTGTAGATGTGATTGTAACCTTAGTGATATAACGACCCTTGATGGTGCTTGGCTTCAAACGACGAACTTCATCAGCAACAACCTTGAAGTTTTCTTCAAGAGCCTTAGCATCAAACGAACGCTTACCAAAGAGGAACGAAAGATTGCCTTGGCGATCAACGCGGAACTCAATCTTTCCACCCTTAATATCTGCAACAGCCTTTGCAACATCCATAGTCACAGTACCAGTCTTAGGATTTGGCATTAAGCTACGAGGACCGAGAACACGACCCAAGCGGCCAACCTTACCCATCATGTCTGGAGTTGCAACAACAGCATCGAAATCAAGGAAGCCTGCGGCAACCTTTTCGATAAGCTCGTCATCACCAACGATATCTGCACCAGCTTCTTGAGCTTCAGTAGCCTTTGGACCACGAGCAAATACTAAGACCTTAGCAGTCTTACCAGTGCCGTTTGGTAAGTTTACAACACCACGAACCAACTGATCTGCTTTACGAGGATCAACGTTAAGACGCATAACAGCCTCAACGGATTCATCGAAAGCACGAGATGGCATGCTCTTTAACAAAGCAATAGCCTCAGCTGGAGTATAAAGATTATTACGGTCGATTTTCTCAGCCGCTTCACGATACTTCTTAGAACGCTTCACCATTTTCTCCACTCACTTTCAGTCGGTAACGGTAATACCCATCGAGCGAGCAGTGCCCGCGATAATCTTCATGCCAGCCTCAACGTCACGAGCTGAGAGATCAGGCATCTTGATTTCGGCGATTTCGCGCACCTGAGCCTTGGTCACAGAACCAACCTTGTGAGTCAAAGGATTCTCAGTGCCCTTCTGAATGCCAGCAGCCTTAAGCAATAAAGCAGCAGCTGGAGGAGTCTTCAGAATAAATGTGAAGGAACGATCTTCGTAAACAGTGATTTCAACTGGAACGATTTGACCCATCTTGTCCTTCGTTTGGTCATTATAGGCCTTGCAGAAGTCCATGATGTTCACGCCGTGAGAGCCTAAAGCAGGACCCAGTGGCGGCGCAGGATTTGCCTTACCAGCTTGAATCTCAAGCTTAATAAGAGCAGAAACTTTCTTTTTAGGAGCCATAATATGGTTCTTCTTTCTTCTAGCGGTTCAAACGGCACCTTAACACTATTTAAGCAGTTTTAAGGTATCCTCCCGCAACTTATATTGCTGTGCTGTGCTAGCGGATTACTCCTCCAGACACAAGCTTCACTATTATGCCACATCTTCGCGACACGCTGCATTACGACAGCTGCATTACTACAGCTACAACTATTTTTGCTCAACCAACAAAAGTTGGAAGTCTACTTCCAAGTTTAGTGCAAAATGGCAAAAGTTGGAAGTCTACTTCCAAGTTGGACACAAACTTAAGAAAGTTGCTATGCTTAATGATTTAGCAACAACATATTTTCGCATACATACTTATAGTGAAGCTGTATCTTAGTATTTACAACATACGCCATAGCGCAGTAAATAAACAAAACTGAGGTACGAATAACGCAGCACTTCAATCAAATAAACAAAACCGGAGTGCAAATTAACGCACCCCGGTTTGTGTTATAAAAACTTAATGCTATAGGCTCGAGATTTTTACTTAAGCTTTTGACTTAAGCTTTTGACTCAAACAATCGGCTCGACTTGATGGAAACCAAGTTCCACAGGAGTATCACGTCCAAAGATTGAAACCAAAACAGTAAGCTTTTGTGTAGTAGGCTCTACTTCTGAAACAACAGCAGCCATAGTTGCGAATGGTCCTTCAGTTACTGTTACTTGATCTCCAACCTTATAAGCAACTTCAAGAGTACGCTTACGAGCTGCAGCAGGCTTATCTCCAGCATTCTTCAAAGCTTCAGAAGCAATCATAGGAGCCATCATTGCAACTACCTCTTTGCGAGTAAGGCAAGCAGGATCTTTAGATGGACCAACAAATCCAGTAACACCTTCAGTTTCACGCACAATACGGCGAGCGTTCTCATCAGGCCACATACGAATTAACACATATCCAGGCACACGAACGCGAGTAATAACTTTCTTGCCCTTATCTGTATGCTTTTCAACTTCTTCCATAGGAACTTCAATCTGGAAAATTTTATCTTCCAAACCAAAATTCTGTACACGCGATTCAACATTAGCTTTTACGCGCTTTTCGTAACCTGAATACGTGTGAAGAACGTACCATTTACCTTCCAAAGTGCGCAAGGACTTGGAAAATTCTGCAACAGCACGAGCGCCAGCATCTGTAGGATCTTCAACATCTTCTACACTATGAGCATATTCTACAGACTCTTCCTCAGACTCTGTTGCTTCAGACTCTGAAGTAGCAGCATCTGAATCAACATGCTCAACAGGTGCATCTTCCTTAGAAGTATCACTTGTTGGAGTATCAACAACGCTTTGAGTATTAACATCACCTGCATCAGCTGCAGATTCATCAACGTCGTTAGAAGTTTCGAGATTTAACTCGTCAGTCATATTTGCACACCCTCAAAATCTAAATCAGCCGAATAGCCACATAACAGACTTGCCTAACCAGAAGTCCATGCATGTAACAAATAGCATTAAGAAAATCACAAAAACAAACACTGAAATTGACCAAGCAAACAACTCTTTACCGTGTGGCGCTACAACTTTGCGCGTTTCGTCAATAGTTTGCTTGACGAACATGCCAATGCGCATGAACAAATTTGGCTTAACTGTCTTGTTATCACCGTTTGCTTGAGCCATGCTGAATCCTTCGTTTGTAACTGATAATAATGAAAAGTGGCAGGGACGGCGGGACTCGAACCCACAACCTACGGTTTTGGAGACCGTTGCGCTACCAATTGCGCCACATCCCTAGGGGAACTCGCCTTATCATACACTAAAACATACGACTTGGCAAAACCACCAAATAGTTATGTTAGCGTAGGGGCACGATTTCGCGCAATTCCAACAGTATTAAGACATTTAGCAGAGTGTCGCTTAAATAAATATAAACTACTCTTCTATCCATTGCTTCATACGGTGCATGCCTTCAGCTAACTGCTCATCAGATAACGCACAAGAAAATCGCAAATACCCAGAAGCTCCAAATGCTTCACCTGGAACGGCAGCTACATGTGCTTCATCAAGAAGCATTTGAGCAAGGTTCGAAGAGGTGTGTGGAACTTCGTGATTTTTACCCAACTTACGTTCAAGCAATGATTCAACATTTGCAAAAGCATAAAAAGCTCCATGCGGAAGTGGGCATGTTACACCATCAATATTGTTTAATGCTTCAACAATAGCTTTTCTGCGATTGCTAAAAGATTCGCGCATAGTTGAAACTACGTCTAAAGATCCACCTACTGCTGCAATAGCAGCGCGTTGTGAAATATTAGAAACATTGGAAGTCATGTGACTTTGTAATTTCACAGCGCAAGCAGCAACATCTAGAGGAGCAACCATCCAACCTACTCGCCACCCTGGCATTGCGTAAGTTTTAGCAACACCATTCAAAATCAATAATTGTTCACGGATTTCTGGAACTTCAACGCCAATATAAGACGTTTTTACGCCATCATAATGTAAATGTTCATAAATTTCGTCAGATAAAACCCAAATATGATTTTTAAGCGCCCACTTTCCAATCGCGCGAATAGTTTCAGCACTCCAAATAGCGCCAGTAGGATTTGAAGGAGATGTAACAATAATAGCTTTAGTGCGAGGTGTGCGAGCTGCTTCAAGCGCATCAATATCTGGCTCAAAACCTCTATCTGCTCCAGACATCACAGCTACTGGAACTCCTCCTGCAAGCTTAACTGCTTCAGGATAACTAGTCCAATATGGAGAAGGAATAATAACTTCATCGCCATCATTAAGAAGAATTTGGCAAGCTTCATAAACAGCTTGCTTACCTCCATTAGTGACAACAATTTGATCTGGAGAAACATCGTATCCAGAATCTCGCTTTACTTTTTTAGCAATCGCTTCACGTAATTCAAGTAGACCTGCAGTAGCAGTATAACGATAATTTCTAGGATCTCTACACGCGTTTGCAGCAGCCTCAACAATGTAAGAAGGAGTAGGAAAATCTGGCTCACCTGCTCCAAAACTTACAACATCAATACCTGCAGCCTTCATTGCTTTTGCTTTACCATCTACTGCTAACGTTGCGCTAGGAGCTACTTTATTTATTCGATCGCTTAATATGCGCCAATTTTCTTCTACCATAGTTTACAGTGTAACCGTAAGGCGCGAAACGATAGAAGATAAACGATAAAAGATAAATAATAAGCGATAAGCGATAAGCGATAAGCGATAAGCGAAAAGCTAATAAGCAAAAAGCAATACTAAAAACTATTTAATACTAAAAACTGGCGATTAGCTCACGATTATACAAGAACTAGATTGTCGCGATGCACTACAGGATGAGCATATTGACGTCCAAGCGAAGACGTCAACTCATCAGTGGTTAGTCCAATAATATCTGGCATTTCTTCTGAATCAAACGCAACTAATCCTTTGGCTAAATGATTACCTTGCTCATCGTCAATCCAAACAGGATCTGTTGCTGAAAATTCACCACGCACTCCAACAATACCGGCAGCTAAAAGACTTGCTCGTCCGCCTCTTAATGCTTTAGCAGCTCCAGAATCAACTATTAAAGTCCCATTAGGATTAGAAGCAAATCCGATCCACAATCTACGAGTAGACGAACGCGAATGAATTGGAGCAAAAGCAGTACCAACGCAATCACCTGATAATGCAGGACCAGCGTCACACGCACGCGTAAGAATAGTCGGAATTCCCGAAACAGCCGCTATATGAGCAGCTTCAAGCTTTGTAATCATCCCGCCAGTTCCAACACCTGAAACACTTGAACCAACTTTTACTTTTTCAAGCGCGTGATTAACATCTTGCACAAAACTTATACGCTTAGCACTAGGCTCACTTGGAGGAGCAGTATATAAAGCATCTACATCAGTTAGTAAAACTAGAGCATCCGCTCTAACAATATTTGCAACTAAAGATGCTAGCCTATCATTATCTCCAAAACGAATCTCATTACTTGAAAGAGCATCGTTCTCGTTGACAATAGGTACGATTCCAAGCTCTAGTAAACGCAACATAGTCCTTTGAGCATTACGATATCTAGACGGCGAAATCGTAACGTCTGCAGTAAGTAACATCTGCCCTACACGAATACCGAATTGAGAAAAAGCAGACTCATATTGAGCCATCAACAAACCTTGTCCAACAGAAGCTGTTGCCTGCTGAGTCGGCACATCCTTAGGACGTTCGCTAAAACCAAGCAAACCAAATCCTGCTGCAATCGCTCCAGAAGATACTAGCACTACTCTAGCACCCATCATCTGAGTATGACTGATTGCGCAAACGAGATTGCGCAAACGAGATACATCTAGATGACCGGTTTCATCCGTAAGAGAACTGGAACCAACTTTCACTACAATAGTTCTAGCTTCACGAATTGAACGCCGAACCCCTTCTTCGGTAAGCCCAATGTCGGAATTGTTACTAACCATAATAATTACCCCTTATATTATGCTATTGAACAAATTATCATGCCAAACGCTGCCTAATCTTCACCCCTGCCAAATAAACTGTTCTCATCGTGTTTATCATCGTCAACAGATGGATCTGCCCAATGCCCGGACTTGCGCTCAGCCATCATAGCGTTTCGAACTGCAGTCTTAGCGTCCATCATGTTGTGATAATCACGCCTACGCTCAGCATTTGTGCGTCTAGCTCCTCGAGGATCGTTAGCTTCAAGTCGCAAATCTTTTCCGCGAGCGCCCAAATTAGCTCCATCAAGCCCTTCTGCGCCAGCAGCAATACTTGGATCCCAATCAAAACTAACAGATCGCGCTCCACGACCTATGCGAATCTCATCTCCAGGACGAGCGCCAATCTTACGCAATTCATCTTCAACACCAAGTTTTGCTAAACGATCTGCCAGATATCCAACAGCTTCATCGTTATCAAAATTAGTTTGCACAACCCAACGCTCTGGTTTTGTGCCTGTAACACTAAACCAGAAATTGCCATGATTGTCTTCCTCGCGCTCAATAGAAAAATCAGCATTAGTTCCTCGACCATCATCACGACGCCTGCGTAATGCAGGTTCCATAAGAGGCTGAATCAGAACTCTTTCTTCTTCACGCTCTGCTTGCTCATTAGCAAGCTTTTCACGCGTTTGAGCAACTAATTTTCCAAGCGCAAATCCTAATTCTTTCAAACCTTCATGCGATGCAGTTGAAATCTCGAATACTTGCAAACCCATTGACTCAAATTCACTACGAACAAATTCAGCTAATTCTTTAGCTTCAGGAACATCAATCTTATTCAAAACTATGATTCGAACACGATCAGGTATAGGTATAGCTCCAAGGGGCAGATCGAGCTTATCAGAATATTTAGAAAGCTCATGTTCTAAAGCATGATAATCTGAAATTGGATCGCGATCAGGCTCTAAAGTAGCACAATCTATTACATGCGCAATTATTTCTGTTCGCTCAATATGACGCAAGAATTCAAGACCTAATCCCTTACCTTCGCAAGCACCTGGAATTAAACCTGGAACGTCCGCAATCGTATATCTGTAATTTCCAAAACTTACAACACCAAGATTTGGAACTAAAGTAGTAAACGGATAATCTGCAATTTTTGGCTTAGCTGCACTAATTGAAGCAACTAAACTTGATTTTCCAGCAGAAGGGAATCCAACTAAAGCAACATCAGCAATTGACTTTAATTCTAAAATTAAATCGCGCTCTTCGCCTGGCTCTCCAAGAAGAGCAAATCCTGGAGCTCTACGAGTTTTATTAGCAAGAGCAGCATTACCAAGGCCGCCAGCACCACCTGCAGCAGCCACAAATCGCTCTCCTGCCTTATTAAGATCTGCTAAAACTTCACCAGTACGCTTAGGTCCAGCGCTAGAACGCACAGCAAATACAACAGTCCCAACCGGAACAGGTAATATCAAATCTGCTCCTTGAGAACCATCTTTTGTGTCCCCTAATCCCATAGTGCCATTTTCTGCATTTCGATGAGGCATAAAACGGTAATCAAGTAGACTATTAGCATTACGATCTGCAACAAAAATAACAGATCCTCCATTGCCGCCGTTGCCACCGTTAGGACCAGCTAGTGGCTTATATTTTTCACGGCGTACACCTGCAGAGCCATTGCCGCCATCGCCGCCTTTAACATGCACAGTCACACGATCTACAAAGTCACTCATACTCGCTACCTTACTCGATGCTTAACACTTAAAATCTTCACTGTTTTATTAACAAGACAACTACTTACACAAACAACAAAACAAGAAAGTAAAAAGCCGCACCGAACTGGGTGCGGCTTAAACATTTTATGTCGACTTATTGTCGAATCTGCTTAGGCTTGAATATTACTCAGGCAGTTACTACGTCAACAACCTTACGATCGCGACGAACACCAAACTTCACATTGCCGTCCGCCAAAGCGTAAAGCGTGTGATCCTTGCCCAAAGCAACGTTCTGACCTGCGTGGAACTTAGTGCCGCGCTGACGAACGATAATATTGCCAGCCACAACAGCTTCACCGCCGAACTTCTTAACGCCAAGATATTGCGCCTGCGAATCGCGACCGTTGCGCGAGCTAGACGCACCCTTCTTATGTGCCATCTTGCTGTCCTTTCAGGTTTATAACACCGTCAATCAGGCAATGGCCGTGATCTTGACGAGAGTCAACTTCTGACGATGACCCTTACGGCGAGCCACGCCAGTCTTATTCTTATATTTCATAATGCTGATCTTCGGACCTTTGGCTTCGTCATTAATGACTTCTGCCTTAACCGAAATCTTTGCAAGATCCTTTGAGCTAAGAGTTACCTTAGCACCGTCAACAACGAGCGCGACCGGGAATTCCACGGTATCGCCCTTCTTTGCATCGAGACGGTTGACGAGGATGGCATCTCCAACCTCAACCTTCTCCTGATGGCCACCGGCCTTCACAATCGCGTACATAATCTGTTCCTTGCTATCTGGAAAGCTTACTATTGCCCAGCACACAGCATTAAGCCTGCGGCCAGACACCGACTATCAAAAATACACCAACCTATGTACTAACGTCAAGCAGGTGTTTTTATAAGTCGAATTAGACAATATTCACTATTGTACTCATGGCATATACTTTATCTATTTAATTTTAAGTATTTGCAAAAATACAAATAAGAATATTACATAATTAACTTCTAGTCTGTAGAATCAGTAGAATCTGTTGAATCAGTGGAATCTGTTGAATCAGTAAAATCAGTAGAGTCTGAATATTCTACAGTTTCATTAGACTCAAGATTTTCATTAGACTCCACAGAATCTGAAGATTCTATATAATTTGAATTGTCTAACGCATGCTCTGAAGACTCAGTAGAATCTGCAGACTCAATTTCATGAGTTTCCGATCCGTTATCTAATTCCGTTCCACTTTCAACTTCAGATTTATCTTCTATTTCAATCACAGGTTCAACTTCAGATTTATCTTCAACTTCAGTTACAGGTTCAACTTCAGATTCACCCTCAACTTCATTGACCGATTCACCTTCAGAATAATCTAAATTCTCAATAGAAACATTTTCATCCTCAACAGAATCCTGAGAAATAACAGAATCAGAAGAAACAACAGAATCCGAATCACTCATTCCACTAGAGTCAGCAGACATACTCGCAGCAGCTGCAGCAATACGCGCAAGCTTAGCTCTAACATCTGCACTAGAACCTTTAGGCTTAACTACTGCAGACGAGGTCTCAGTAACAGTGCCATGACCATATTTATTCGTCTTAATAAAAGGATCTCCGCCTTTAAGCGCATAAGGATCAGCATATTCCGAAGAAACTGTTGGCTCATCATGTAATATGAATCCACGACCTTTACAAGTCGGACATTCCTCCGAGAAAGCTTCAACCAATCCCTGTCCCACACGCTTACGAGTCATTTGGACAAGACCAAGAGAAGTAACTTCAGCAACTTGATGCTTAGTTCGATCTCGAGCCAAACACTCAACAAGACGGCGCAAAACAAGATCGCGATTAGCTGGCATAACCATATCAACATAATCAATCATGACCATGCCACCAATATCACGCAAACGCAACTGTCGAGCAATTTCTTCAGACGCTTCCAAATTGCAGCGAGTAACTGTTTCTTCCAAAGACTTACCGCGACCAATAAATCTACCGGTATTAACATCAATAGTTGTCATAGCTTCCGTGCGATCTATAACAATAGACCCACCAGATGGCAAATAAACTTGACGCTCCATACCTTTACGTAGCTGACTATCAATCTGCCATTTATCGAAAACATCCTTGCCTTCATGGTCAGCAGGATCCCAATATTCAACCTTGCTTCTCAAATCCGGAGCCATCATCTCCAAATATTCATCAATTCTGTGATAGACACCTTCACCTTCAACAATCAACTTATTGAAATCATCGTTAAAAATATCTCGCACAACACGAATCGCAACATCAGGCTCACCTTGCAATAATTTAGGACGCTTACCATGCAAGAATTCCTCACGCTTTTCACTAATACGCTGCCATTGACGAATCAAAGACTCCAAATCCTTAGAAATCGCTTCCTCACTTGCGCCATCTGCAGCTGTGCGAATAATTACTCCCATATCTTTTGGAGCAATCTTAGACACAATTGAACGCAAACGAGAACGTTCGCGATCTGAAAGCTTACGGCTCACGCCAGTCATACCACCAGAAGGAACTAAGACTAAGAACCTTCCTGCAAGAGTTACTTGCGAAGTTAAACGCGCACCTTTATGACCAATAGGATCTTTAGTAACTTGAACAAGAACAGGATCACCAGACTTGAACGCCAACTCAATTAGTCGAGGCTGACCTTCAAGACGAGTCATATCCCAATTAACTTCGCCGGCATATAATACGCCATTCCTAGATTGGCCAATATCTACGAACGCAGCTTCCATACTCGGAAGTACATTTTGTACACGACCAAGATAAATATTGCCAACAGTAGCAACTTCTTGAATATCAGAAACATAGTGTTCAACAAGAATATTGTCTTCAATAACTGAAATTTGCGTATGACGATCTCGCTCACGCACAACCATCAAACGATCTACATTCTCACGGCGAGCAAGAAAATCCTGCTCCATAAGAAGATTTTGACGACTACGCTCACGACGATTATCACGGCGGCGCTGTCTTTTCGCTTCTAATCGAGTTGAACCTTCAATATCCGTAATCTCATCAATATACTGCTGCTTACGAGAACGGCGAATACTATTCCCAGAATCACCAGAAGATGAAAGCGCATTCGCATCATCAGAAGGTAAATTATCTGATCCATCAGAATTTGAAGAACTAGAGGACGAATCATCTGAAGATCTAGAAGGACGACGTCTACGCCTACGGCGAGTGTAAACAGCCTCTTCATCATCTTGAGCACGCAATTCTTCAGGATCAGGGATTAAATCACGATCCTCTTGAGAAACTTGAACGGCATCGATATCAATATTGTCATTATCTGAATCAATAAAACCGGATTCCGAATCATTTTCACTGTTGCTACTGTTGCTACGATTACCACTATTATTATTGCGATCTAATCTAGAAGGACGACGTCTACGCCTACGGCGAGTGTAAACAGCATCATCGTCACTATTTTCATACGAATCAACATCATCCTGTGAATCTGAATCTTCATCTGAACCAGAATAATCAGAATCATCATTCCTATCAGAATGACGGCGAGAAGAACTCGAGCGCTCAGATTTATTCATCAAATCACTAAGATCGATCGTATCTTCTACTTTAGAATCTATAGGACTATAAACAATATCGTCATATTCTAGATCCTCTTCAATCTGCTCAACTTCAGCAGCAGCTCTTCGCTCAGAAGCATTCAAACGGCGATTCTTACGAGAGCGTTTTACTGGAAGATCAGACTTCTTGGAAGATTCTTTGGAAGATTCCTTGGAAGATTCCTTAGAAGATATATCAAAAGATCCATCTAAAGATAAATCGTCAAAAATAACGCCATCTGAAGATTCATAATCTGAATCAGAATATTTTGAAGACTTACGATTAGCATTGCGGACATACCCGCGATTAGAATCGTCAACAGACTTTCTTCCAAATGAAACTTCATTATCAGCACTGTTATCTGTGCTGTTATAATCGCTGTTATCTATTTGAGAATCGAAACGCCCTCTTCGCCTACGGCGGCGCACAGTACGCTCATCATAAATATCGCGACTATCTAAATCATCTAAATTATCTCTATTTTCTCGACCAGTTTTATTATCACTAAAATCATCGATACTTTTAACTCTAGATTTAGACGCATTCCGCTTAAGGACGCCATAATTTACATCATTGCGCACGTAATACGAGTCTTCAACACTGTCATCATACGCATAATCATCATTTTTACGTCTTCCACGCGAGCGCACGCGAATTGATTGCGTATCATCAATATTGTTATCATCGCGATTATTATCACTGCCGTAGTTAAAGTAATCATCAACAATTTCATCGCTGAAATCATTTGAACGAGAACGAGAAGTATTTTTTACTTCATAGCGATTTCTTGAAGAAGACTTTCCTTTAGATGAACGAACTCGCGAACCTTTTTCACGAGGAGTTTCACGGCTGTCTTCATTAGCATCGGAAGCATTATTTTTATGACGCTTATCAACCTTTTTGCGATGCTTCGTGCCTAAATTATCAGAATCATCACGCTCACTGCGCTCATTATTTCTCTCATCAAGACTTCTTTGAGGTAAAACAGGCTCTCTAAAAAGTAAAGAAGTAACATAGCGCACAGAAGTAGAAGAATCAGAGTCAGTTTCAGAAGCAGACATGGTTTCAGAAGAAGAATCAGTTTCAGACTTCGTTTCAGACTTCGCATCAGACTTCGCATCAGACTTAGAATTCTTATTATCTGATACTTTAATTTCAAAATCAGAATCATCTACAGCACTATTTTCAGCATGCTTATGTTTATTTCTTTCACGCTTAGAAACAGGCTTAGAAACACGCTTAGAAGTGGATTCAACATTCTCTTTAGAATCAGACTTAGAATCAGACTTAGAATCAGACTTAGAATCAGAATCATTTTTGCTAGAAGAAATATCAGAAAGCGATTTATCTACATTATCGCCTTCAACACGCAAAGCCATTGACTTTCCAGCTTCTCCAGCAACTCTAACTACTCTACGGCCAGTACGACGTCTTCTCACTGACGATGAACCATCATTAGTTGACGAAACTACATTTACAACATGTTCAACTGAGCGCTCTGCAGAATTGGATTCTGCATACGCTTTACCATTTTCAGCTTCATTGATATTGAAGCTTTCTTCTGTTATCTCGGGCACAATGCTCCTAACGAAACGCTGCAATCGTTTCGTATTCCTGGCAGAGATGCGGCATACTTACGCCATCATTCTCAAGCTTTCAACAAAGTCTAGTTGCGCAACAGCGGACACCAAGCCTCACCAATACGCATGTGAGGGGATCGACGCCATTTCACGCTCTGGCAGATTGCAGTTCTGCCGGTATCTAGTATGCCATAGCGCACAGTCAAATTAAAATAATGTTCTGTTTCAACCCTTATATTAAACAGCTCATTAAATAGCATCTCACACCAGAGATAGAATCATGACTATGGGCTTAATTAGCGCTATGCAAGGATTTTGCGTCATAGGAATCGTAATTGCAGCAGGATACATAACCGCTCGTATGCACATTGGCGGATCTCAAGCTCAAATGGTCCTAAATCGCGTGAGCTTTTTCATTTCCAGCCCTTGCCTAATGTTTGCAATTCTAGCAAAACAGCCAATCTTTGAGATTTTTCACTCGTCAATTTTTGTTGCATTCTTTTCTGCAATGATTGTTGGAATGATTTTTGTTGCATTAAATAGCATATTCTTCCATCTTCATGCATCAGATTGCACAATCGGAGCACTAAATTCTCTTTACCTTAATTCAAATAATATCGGCCTGCCAATCGCCACATATATTCTTGGAAATCCTGCACTTGTAGCACCAATTCTAGTCATGCAACAATCAGTGTTTACGCCTATTGGCTTAACAGTTCTCGACATTACAACTACTGGCAAATGCTCTCTTAAGCGTATTGCTCAGCAGCCTTTAAAACAACCACTTTTAATTGGCTCACTTGGCGGAATTATTATTTCTGCAATTAGCGCTAAAATCGGATATTTTCCTGTACCAAATTTCCTTTACGATCCAATTAAGATGATTGGCGATTCTGCAGTTCCTATGATTCTTATGGCATTTGGAATGTCTCTTTACGGAAGTAAACCATTACAAAAAAATTCCAACAGAATTGCAATAGCAGCCGTTGCAATACTTAAAAACATTATTATGCCTATTATTGCTTTTATTCTCGCATACTTTGTAATGGGATTCCGCGGTGCGACTTTATACGCGTGCGTTGTGCTTGCAGCTCTTCCAACAGGACAAAACGTCTACAATTATGCAGCTAGATACAATGTTGGCTTAAGTTTTGCGCGTGACGGAATACTGTTATCAACAGTCACAAGCCCGATTTGTATAGCCGTGATTGCAGCCGTTTTGGGGTAACTAATTCTCGCGCATTCGTAGCATTTGCAACAAGAAATTTACCTTTCACAAGTTGGAAGTCTACTTCCAAATTGAAGCTACCTTCGCGCAGCAAGCTCATCAAGACGCGCACTGAAGCCGTAGCGAGAGCGCTCGCAAATGCTGTAAATATAAGCATTAAGTACAGAATTGAAGTGATTAAACTCAATTTTTTAGCACGGCATCCAAACTCTTTATTCCAACGTTATTTAACTTTTCAAGCGACAAAATCTGCGTTCGCGCCAAATTTCTAAGCTCAACCATGCGATCAGCCTGCTGCAAACCCTTAGAAATTAAAACAGCGTTGTAACTTTCCATGTTCGACAACACCAAAAGCTCATTAATACTCGCTTCATCTCGAATGTTGCCTTTTGACTTAGGATTTGCATCTCGCCACTGCTTAGCAGTCTTGTTAAACAGAGCAACATTCAACAAATCCGCCTCACTTGCATACTTATACATCAACTGCTCAGGAGTCAAATCTTTCAACAAATACTCTTTAATAGCATCTGTATGAATCTTGTAATTAATCTTCGAAATCTCGCGGTTCAAATTCCAGTTCAGCGAAAGCCTTGAATTTTCATCGGATTTAAGCCTTTGATAGTCTTTGATAATATATAGCTCAAATTCTGCCGAAATCCAGGCTGCAAACTTAAATGCTATATCTTTATGAGCGTAAGTTCCACCACACTTACCAGATTTGGAAACTATGCCAATAGCATTTGTTGATTCTACCCATCTTTGAGGCGATAAAGTAAAAGAATTAGAACCAGCCTCGTTCTTAAAGGAGTCGAATTCGACCCCTTTAAAATTTGGATTGTTAATACTCTCCCACAATCCCAAGAACTCAATAGTATTCTTCACTCTCAGCCAGTTTTTAACAACATCTTTAGGCTCTTCTTTGTTTTTATATCTCGCAATATCGGTTAAACTAACGTAATCATTCCTAAAATCTTCCGTATAAACCTGAATTGTAAAGCCTTTTGCATTAATAGTATCTTTTTTAATATTTGACATATTAGACATAAATTTCCCCCTAATTTTTACGCAAATTTACGCAATTAGTTGCTTTCTTTGATTTGTTTACTTTATTTCTATGCGCTTAACACAATCCCACTAAATCACAAGCAATACAAAATCAATCACAAGCCATAAAACATCTAAAAACTAGCAGAAAACTAGCATGCATCAGCGCATAAATATGATTTTATAAGATTCCACAGATAAAAAACAACAAAACGAAAGCAGCAATACTTTCGCAAGTTGGAAGTCTACTTCCAAGTTCAGTGCAAAACAACAAAAGTTGGAAGTCTACTTCCAAATTGAAGCTACCTTTGGGCAGCTACCTTCGCGCAGCAAGCTCATCAAGACGCGCGCGGAAAGACGGCCAATCAGTGCGCATCGCTGTAAGCAACTTTAACTTAGAAACATCGTCAATAGGAACCCATTTGATTTCCATACTCTCGTCATCGTGTGCACAAGGCTCAACTCGATGACCTGGCTTTTCAAACGCGAAAACAGTCGTATAACGCCAATTTCCGTGGTCTTCGCAATAAGCTCCAACAACATCAATATCTTCCGAAGTAATATTTGCTTCTTCAAAGGATTCACGAAGAGCGCCTTCTATTGCACTTTCACCATCGCAAATTGCTCCACCAGGAATACCCCAAGTACCACCTTCAGCACTCCAAAGAGCGCGATGCTGCATCACAACATGCGTCACACGACCAGTTTCATGATCTCTTCTAGCAAGCAACACTCCAGCGGCACCATTATAACCCCAATGTCTGCGACCACAATCGCATTGCACCCAGCCATCGCCTGGCTGATGAACATTTTCTTTAGGGACTTTAGTAGACGTAGGATTACTTTTCATGCCAACCTCTTCAAGAGTTTCCTTATTCCATAAATCATTGAACGCATAACCAAGCTCTTTCACCATTTCACGAAGAAGTGGCAAACTTATTCCAAGCACTCCATGAGGATCGCCTTTAATACTTTCAATAAAAGCACCACCAAATCCTTCTAAAGTAAAAGATCCTGCAACTTCTAAAGGCTCACCTGTTGCAACATACGCGCGAATTTCATCATCACTCATAGAAGAAAAAGTCACGCTTGCACAACTAGTTTTGCACACCATTCTTCCATCTTTAGCATCAATCAAACAATGACCAGTCCACAATTGCCCTGTTTTGCCACTCATTTGTTTGATTCTCTCAAATGCTACCTCTGGAGCATGCGGCTTTCCGTAACACTTTCCATCGAGTAAGAACATTGAATCGCAACCAACAATCAGAACACTGTTGCAATCGTTAGAAGATTTATTTAGATGCTCAAAATCATGAATATCGAACGACTTTGTAGGAACTCTAACACCTGAAAAATCACGAGTTTGCGATGTTTTAACATTATGCGTTACGTCTGATTTCTCGTCACTTTCTAAAGAGTTATTAGCATAAGATTCAGCAGATTCTGAATCTTTAGACTCACATTCCGCTTCAAGCGGATATCCCACAACCAAATCGCCAGTAGCACTTGCAGCTGCATCCGACACACGTTTATATGATTGATACACAGCTTGAGCTTTTGCTTTCGCTAAAATCGAAACTCGCTGCTCTACACTCAACTGCTCAACTTTAACGCAACGAGCATCCGCAGCATCACGCAAAACTGCTGGTTCATCTACTTCACTAACATGAATCACAGGAATCACGCCAGAAGAAGCCAAAACAGACCTACGTGCAGGCGACTTTGAAGCCAAAATCAACGCAACTGCCATACTTACTCTTCCTTTTATCTTTCACATAAATCATTCGCGAGTTATTGCAACACCAGTAGGATCGACCGGTACGTGAAGCACACGCCAATCATCGCGCAAAAGCCATGGCTGCGCGATTTTTTCGATTTGCATGTCTTCACTCGCACTACTTCCAACATAAAACACTATTGCACAAGAACCTGCTCCAGAAATCGTAGCTGCAAAACCAGCATCACGCAACGCTTTTACTAAATCCCAAGTTGGTTGCATAAGACTTGCACGATATTTCTGATGCAATGCATCTTGAGTTGACTCAAAAAGCAAATCACTTCTAGAAAGAGTTGTTTTTGCAAAAGAATCACTCAAATCTCCAAAAGCAACTGGGAGCAAAGAAGCGCGTGAAACATTAAAAATAGCGTCACCATATGGAACTTTTTCTGGAAGCGCTCGTCTAGCTTCTTCAGTTGAAAGAGTAAAGTTTGGAACAAAAATAGTTGAGCGAATATCACTTGAAACGTCATATCGAACAGTGTGAAATTCTTCGCAATTCTTCCAACTCATAGTCAAACCGCCAAAAACTGCAGGAGCTACATTATCTGGATGTCCTTCAATCTTAGAAGCGATTTCAAAAATCTTTTCACGATCAAGCTCTCCTTCATGTGAAAAACTCCACGCTGCAGCTACTCCTGAAACAATTGCACTAGCAGAAGATCCCATTCCTCTCGCTTGAGGAATTTTATTATATGCTTCAAGAGTAAAGCTTAAGCGCGGAAGATTAAAAATTTCGCAAGCTTTGTAAAAAGTTGATACTACTAAATGCGTTTCATCTCTTGGTAAAGTATCTTCACCTTCTCCATGAATTATCACACGCAAATTAGAAGAATCATCCAGAGTAAAAACTAATGAATCCGCGTAATCAAGCGCGATTCCTGCAGTATCAAACCCAGACCCCAAATTCGCACTAGTAGCAGGAACTCGAATAGATACACTTTTACAAATCGGCTTCATCTTTCTCCTCCACGTTTTTACTCTAGTTTTACACTTATTACGATTGGTTTACACGTTTTACGATTGGTTTTCACTTATTGCGATTGTTTCACTCAATTACTCTAGCGTTACTCAACTACTCTAGCGTTACTCAATTACTCGTAAAACAAAAGGCTTTGAACAAACAACATCTAACTTTTGCAAATCAAAAACAATTGAATGTAAATCAGCTTCAGAACAATCTTTTACAAGAATTCTTAAATCGCCAGGACCGCCGATTCCGCATTGAGGGCAATCTTTTTCACCGTCATATTGTGCTTCACACGAAGAAGCCAAACGCTCAGAAACGACTCTATACTTTCTAAACACATCCATAACTTCATCGCAAAGCGCCAATGAAGTATCTTCCATATTGCAACGAATAACAAAATTCGCACGATTTTGCGCATCTGTTGACGGAATATACGAATTATATAAAGCAACAGGAGCACCAGAGCACCTTCGAACAATATTCGTAACAGCACACACTAAATCTCCTAAAACAGCAGAAGCAGTTGGAGATCCACCAGCACCACGACCATAAAACATCAAATCATCTGCACCATCTGCTTTTACAAATACAGCATTAAAACTTCCATGAACAGACGCAAGAGGATGTTCTAAACTAACCAAAGCCGGATACACTTTGGCGCTTACAGCATTATTGCAACGCTCAACAGCTGCAAGAAGTTTAATAACACGATTTTCAAACTTAGCAGCTTTTATGTCGTTATAGGTAATAGAACTAATTCCCTCAACTTCAACGTTATCAATGCTAACGGGAGTTTGAAAAGCTAAAGTAGCTAAAATAGCAGCCTTATTTGCAGCGTCTAATCCTTCAATATCTCCTGTAGGATCTGCCTCAGCATAACCTTTTTCTTGAGCGTCACGTAAAGCTGTTTCAAAATCAAGACCTTTTACAGTCATTTCATCAAGAATATAGTTTGTAGTACCGTTTACAATTCCAAAGATTTTCGAAATACGATCCCCCATAAGAGATTCTCGTAAAGGACGAACAATAGGGATAGCTCCAGCAACTGCTGCCTCAAAATACAAATCAACGCCATGAGATGCAGCGCATTCATATAATTCAGGTCCAAAAGCAGCCAACATAGCTTTATTAGCAGTCACAACAGATTTTCCGTGTTCAAGAGCACTTTTTACAAAAGTATGAGCAGGTTCAAGTCCGCCAATAAGCTCAAGCACAACGTCAACATCGTCTTTTACACACAATGCTGCTGTATCTGTAGTTAGCAAATCTCGCTTAATCCAAGGAACATCAACATCTTCCAGATGTAAACATGCTACTCCTGCCAGTTCAATCACAGCTCCGGTTCTCGCAGTAAGCTCATCACTATTTTCAACAATCATTCTTGCTGTTTGTGAACCAACAGTCCCAGCGCCTAATAATGCAACGCGAATAGTTTTATTAGATGACTTATTGCTTAGCATATCTCTCTCCAATAGTAGTTTATTTTTGCGAGTTTTAATCCTTTGCGAGTTTTAATCCTTTGCTAAATGCTAATCCTATGTTATATACAGAATTATTTGCCAATTAACAAGTCATTTTCTAATTATCCTAATTAACTGACTGTTCTCTAATCATGCAAATTAACAAATTATTCTCTAAAAGCAAAATCCCTATGAAAACAGCATTAACAAATTAAAAATTATAGAAACAGTCAAAAACGAAATTACTCCAACTGTTCCATAAAGGGATTTTCTACCAATCTTCTTAGGCATCTCCAAAGGAGCGTCAAAAAATACAAGATATTTACGTCTGCGAATTAGCAAAATTACGCCAATAACCAACATTGCAATCATAAACATGCTATACATACCAGCCAAAATTAAACCTGGTGGCAATTGCGACAATTCACTTTCTTTCATTTGATTTATGTCAATCATATTGCCATTTTTATCAACCAGCTGTTTTTGCAACCACATTGCAATTACGCTACCTTGCAGATTCACAATCATGTGAAGAAATATATTGTATTGCAACTTAGAAGTGCGAACATACATGTATCCGAAAACTAAGCCAAGTCCAAAAGCATAGAAGAACTGGAATACGTTCATATGGAATAAAGCGAATGCGAGAGCAGAAAATACTATAGCTCTTTTTTCTCCATAAACTCTTAAACGATCTAATATTTGCTTTCTAAAAAGCCATTCTTCTACTATTGGTGCAAGAACAACAACAAACACAAAAGTTTCTAGGATATCACCAGAAGCTATTGTATCTGAAACATGATTTTCTGCTTTTCCACCACTTAAAAGTTCTGCAAAAGCTATACCAGCAAAATTCCCAATGTACATAATTGGGATACTCACAGCAAAAAATCCGCAAAATTGCGTAAAACTCATAGAGAATTTATAAGTTGTAACTTTAGGAATTTTACGCATAATAAGCAAAGCTACTGGAAGAGCAACTAGATATTGAGCAACGTCTGAAACAATTATCGTTTCAAGCGAATTACTTATTAATCCTTTAGGAATTACGCGAGAACAAAGCATGCCTAACGCATATGCAACCGAAATCCAAACTATGAGGAATAAGCATAACGATACACCAAGCATCCCTTGACGTTTGCGCGCCGTCAAATACACGTCACTTCTTTGCATATCTTGCATTTCTTGCATATCTTGCATACATGTTCCTTTTACTGTTATTTTGCATATATTTAAGTAATTACATTGAGATTGATTAACTATTATTCAATCACACCTTCGATAAGTTTCGTAATCAAATTACTGTAGCTTATTCCAGTTGCTTCCCAAGCTTTTGGATACATGGAGATTGGCGTAAATCCAGGCATCGTGTTGATTTCGTTAAGGATTACGCGCCCGTCTTTAGTTACGAAAGAATCCACGCGACTTAGCCCGCGACCGTCTGCTGCTTTGAATGCTGCAAGTGCAGTTTTGCGAACACGCTCCAGCGTTTCAGCAGGCAAATTCGCCGGAACTTCCACGTGCGAAGCTGCAGAATCCATGTATTTGCTGTCAAAATCATAGAACTGATCTTCGCCAGACTCGCGTTTATCTAAAACAACTTCTCCAGGCAAACTTGCTTTTGGCTCTTCGCCATCGCGCGCTGCAAGAACAGCACACTCAATTTCTCGCGCATCAATTCCTTGTTCCACCAATACTCGCCAATCATGCTTAGATGCTTCATAAACAGCATCAGCTAATGCATTAGCATCATCAATGGATTCGACTTTTGTTACACCAAAACTTGAGCCTGCACGACTTGGCTTTACAAAAAGAGGATATTCAAGCTTTGCTACATTAACTTGAGATATTATTTCTTGAGCATAATTCTCAAAATGATTTTCTGCGTCATTTACAAATTTTCGCGTATCCAGTGCAATACCTGGAGCTACATCAATTCCAGCAGCCTTAAAAAGCTGCTTTGCATAGTACTTATCCATGCAAGAAGCAGAAGCTAAAACTCCACAACCAACGTATGGAACTCGCATCATCTCAAGCAAACCCTGCAAAGTACCATCTTCGCCATTAGGACCATGAAGCACAGGGAAAACAACATCAATATGACCTAAACTTGTCAACGTGCCGTCCGCCTCGCGCACTAAAAATCCGTCTGCACCTTTTGCAGGGTCAAGCACAACATCACGCGTGCTATCAGTTTTTGTAATCAGAGGGAGCTCTCCTTCTTCCATGCGGAAGTTGCGAGGATCTTGACCGCCTACAATCCACTCACCTTGTTTTGTTATAGCAACACGGACAATCTCGAATCGACTTTCATCAACTGCACTTAACACGCCAGCAGCTGATATACATGAGATCGAATGCTCGTCTGCTTTACCGCCGTACAAAAACATTACACGCTTTTTCGCCATTTTTTTCCTTTGAAAATCAGACTTTTTAAATTATTTAAGCTTAACTTTTCAACTATAAATTATTTAGTCCAAATTGTTTTAAGCATATATTATTTAAGTTTATTAAGCCACTCTTTTTATTTAAGATTAGTGAGTTAATTTTTCTAAAAGTACACTACTCTTCGCAAACATCGTCATCAAAAAGCATTGAAAGCATTTCTTGGCAAGAGATTCCTTCTTCCAGCACGCGAGCCATTGCACTTGCGAGTGGAGTTGCAACGCCCAAACGCTTACCCATTGCCACAACTGCGCTTGTAGTTGGCACGCCTTCCGCAACGCCATTACTAACAGCAGTTGCCTCTTCAACGCTCATTCCTTTACCAAGATTTGATCCAAAAGTGTAGTTGCGACTTAGAGGAGAACCACAAGTTGCAACTAAATCACCAAAGCCTGCAAGTCCTGCAAAAGTGCGAGAATCTGCGCCTTCCGCAACGCCCAATGCCGTCAACTCTGCAAGACCGCGCGTTTCAATCATAGCAGCCGTATTTTCGCCGTAACCTGCACCGCGAGCCATACCAACTGCGAGCGCAACAACGTTTTTAAGTGATCCGCACATTTCTACGCCGATTACATCTGTTGACACAAACGCTTTGAAGTAATCATTTGAACAAGCCTTTGCAACTATTTGCGCTTGCGACTTTTCTTCACACGCAACTACTGCTGCAGCAGGATGACGAGATGCTACTTCCTTACTCAAGTTTGGACCAGAAAGTGCAGCAAAACGATTACGCGGCAAATTCAACGCTTCGCACACAACTTCATCCATACGTTTTCCGGTTGTGCGCTCAATTCCTTTCATAAGAGAAACAACGATCGCATTTTGTGGAATCTTGCCTGCAAAATCAACCAACGCTACTCTCGCAAACTGTGCTGCAATTGCAACTACTACAATATCTGCATTTTTAACTGCCTCAACACGATCCCCAGTTGCAGTCATATTTTCTGGCAACTTTTCAACGCTTGGCAAGCGCACCGCGTTATGATGATGATCACGAATACCTTCAACGATTTCTGGCTCTATTGCCCACATCGTTACACGATTACCTGCGTCTGCAAGTACTTGTCCAAACGCAGTACCCCATGCACCAGCACCCAACACCGTAACGTTCATTATTTACGCCTCACCTTTCGGTTGTAAATCTTCGGCAAATATTTGTATTCTTGGCTTTTTAACGCACTATTTCATAATTCTACACACGACACTTTACGCATTAAAACACGAACTAAAACGCGCATTAAGCTTCATACAAAAGCACGCATCAAAATTCACAATAACCATGCATAAAAACGCGAATCACGAATTAAAACGAGAAACTAATCTTCTTCAACTCTTTTCATAAGCTTGTAATCAAAGTATCCAGCTGGCGCTTTTTCTCCGCGAATCTCTTCCATAATTTGCGTCATACGCACTCGCACGCGTCTTGCAAGCTCTTCAGCTGCATCCATTGGAGGCATTTGACCCCAATTATCCATATCGTTAAGAAGATCAGAATAATCAAGCTGAGTATCATAACACATTACAACGTTTTTCTTAGGCCAAGGCCACCAATGGTTTATACTTGCAGCTCCCCAAACTACAGCACAAAATAGAGGAATTTGATGTCCAAGCCTTCTAGATGCTTCAAGAGCAATAATACCAATTCCCGGCTTCATGCTCATTGGCCATTTTTGAGGATCTCTTGTTAAAGTGCCTTCTGGCCAAATACTTAAAGGTCTTCCATTCGTTAGAATTTTGATTGATTCTTCTTCAATTTCGCGCGCTTTTCCGCTTCTTCTTGGCACAGGTTGCATGCCAACAAGTTGAAACCATTTGCCTAAGATCGGCCAACTCGCAAGCTCCGCTTTAGCCATATATCGAGGTCTGCGTCCTTGGTGGAATAGCGCTGTCATTGGTATAAAAACGTCAAACATAGTAACGTGCGTGCAAGCAGTTATAAATACGCCATCTTCTGGTACGTTCTCTAACCCCCACGCTTTTACTTTGCATCTAGAACGAAGTACGCGAGATGTTCCTTCAAGTAATCGTTCAGTTGCTTTTGGATTTTGAGCGTTTATTTCTGCGTATGCTACTTTGCGCTCGCCAGTTGGATAATAGTAAGTTGGATCAACTAAATTATGCTTTTTCGAAAGATACTCTACCTGCTCATCACTGAGTGGCTTAACTGCACTTCTCGGTGAAGGTTTTCCTTTTGATACCATACAACTATTGTGCAGCATGCTATAAACACACTATGACACTATGAGCTATGACACTATGACACTATGACACTATGACACTATGAATTAAAAGCATATTTACGAAATACAATAAAAATATAATAAAATTTCTTATTATGTATTTTACTTTTATTACATAAACATGCGCTCATTTAATAGCGTAGTAAAATAAACTCATTTAATAGCGTAGTAAACAAACTAAAATTTCGACTTATTTATTTCGTATTCTGTTAGAAAAAACTTTTGAAATTAGACCGTGTTTAGGTGACGCAATCCAGGCGAGCACAAAGAAGACTGTTGCAACAAGCACAATCGTTCCACCAGTAGCAGTATCAAAACTCCACGAAATATACATTCCTAGAATAGATGAAACACAACCGATTACAGGAGCAAGAATCATCATTATAGACAATCTATCTGTGAGAAGACGAGCTGTTGCTGCAGGAGTAATAAGAAGAGCAAGCACAAGAACATTACCTATTATTTGCACAGAAACAACAACAGCAACTGCAACGATCACATAAAGCATCCCATCGAGCATAGAAACAGGCAAACCCATTGCTCGCGAAGTTTCGCGATCCATTGACACGCATACAAGTTCTTTATGGAATATAAACAGCAATGTAAGAATTATCAAACCTGTAATAAAAACGACCACAATATCTGAATCTGGAATACCAGTTATAGAGCCAAATAAGAATGATTCCAAAGATCCAGCGTATCCAGATGCTTTAGAAATAATCACAATTCCGAGAGCAAATGCTGAAACAAAGAATACGCCAATAAAAGAGTCCTCGCGCAACCGACGATTTTGACTGAAGATTGACACTATTAACGCTGTTGCAACTCCTGCAATTGCACCGCCTAAAAGCAAATTACCTTGCAAAACGAAGGCTATTGCAAGACCAGGAAAAACAGAATGCGCTACAGCATCTCCAATAAAAGCCATTCCGCGAAGAACTACATAACATCCAACAGCACCGCAAATTACGCTTGAAAGGCAAGCTACTATAAGTGCTTTTAGTAAAAACCATAAGTCTGGATTCGTTAAATCTTGAATAAATTCAATAGGCGTAAGCATTTACTTCTCCAATCCATTAAAAGTCTTACTATTTTCGTGCACGCAACTACCATCACACATCTCACTAGTATTTTCTTGGCTTTTAACGCGCTGTACTGCTTGAATAAGCGGATTATCTTTAGACACATGAAATGTTTTAACCCACTGATCTACACTTAATGATTTCGCAACTCCATCTCCCACAATACTTCCGTCAAAAAGTATGATTCTTGAGCAAGAATTCATAGAACCAATAATGTCGTGTGAACTCATCAAAATCGACTCGCCACAAGCGCATAAATCTGAAAACAACTTTGTAAGTAATTCTTGAGTTGGCATATCAAGACCAGTAAAAGGCTCATCAAGCAATAACAAACGCGGTTGTGATGCTAAAGCTCTAGCAACTAGAACACGCTGACGCTGACCTCCAGAAAGTTCTCCAATAGTACGATCTCGAAAATCTGCCATTCCCGTACGATCTAATGCATTAAGAGCTGCAATATAATCTTCTTTTCTAGCTCTTCGAGCGTATCCAATATGCCTAATTCGTCCCATCATTACTACATCAAAAGCCGAAAGAGGAAAATCCCACGCAATATCGTGACGTTGAGGAACATATCCAATATTTGATACTCGCTTAATATTTCGTTTGATAAAATTATCATCATTACTAAGTTCATGCGAACGAACTTCAAGATTACCTGCATGAGGAATCAATCCCATAATCGCGCGAAAAAGCGTAGTTTTACCAGCACCATTCGCACCAAGCAATCCCACGAATTCACCGCTTTTAATATTAAACGAAACGTCTTTTACAACTTCTCTACTTGCATAAGATACGCTTAGATTTTGCGCGCTAATCACAATGTTTTCACTATTTTTCATAAACTTCCCTATCATTTCAAAAATTAGTAATTAAATTCACTTCAAACAATTTGCTAAAGAATCTGCATTCGCACGCATCATATCTTCATAACTTCGAACATGCGAATCAAAAGCATCGCCATAAATTGGGCATACTTTAACTCGCGCTTCAGAAGCTAATTCTTTTAACACAGATGAGCGAGATATAAGATTGGGCTCTAGAAATACTGCAGGAATTTGTAAATCGCGTAAAATTTGCGAAAGCCTACGCCTATCTTGCACACTCGGCTCGCTAGAAGGATTTATTGTTACAAATCCAGCAATATTTACACCATAAGCCTTACCTAAGTAAGCAAAAGCATCGTGAGTTGTGACTAAGTTGCGGCGTTCTTTAGGTATTGACGCAACTTTTTTACGCATATAGGCATCAACATCAAGAAGCCTGTTAATATAGCGATCTGCATTAGCACGATATTTATTTGCATTTTTAGGATCTACTTCGCACAATCTGTCAGCAATCGTTCGCACATATGCAATACCGTTTTTTACTGATTGCCACAAATGTGGATCAATATCTCCATGAACATGTTTACCTAAAACTGCTTGCGGAAGTTGATAAATTTTCTGTCTTGCGCTTCCAAGGAATCTATAACCTTGTTCTGCTGGAATTTCTTTAAGTGCATTAGTTGGAACTTCCACAACTACATCTTTAGGTTCATAATAAACACGCTTAGGTGCAGCAGACCGCTTCTCTTGCAAAGTATCAACTCTGTAAAGAAACCCACGTTTTGCTAAATCATAAGCTAAATCAGCATGACCTTTATTCAAAACTACTCGAGCTGAGCGTGTTTTCGCCAATTTTTGAGCGTTAATACCAACAGCAAATCGCATAGTGGTATTTCCTAAACTAGCAACTCTCTCATTTTGAGCATTCAACATGTCTGCATGAAAATCGAGCAAATACTCACCAGGCTTACTAAAAGCCCAACTTAAATGCGTGTGAGCATCTGCAGGCAAATCCACATGATCCTCATCGTTAATTCCATTTGCTGAGTTAATGTAAGTTTCAACGCTACCAAAAGTTCCAGTAAGATAAGCAAAAAGTGATCCAGGACCTTTTACTTTAGTAGCTGTTAAACGGATTCTATCCGATCTTCTCATAGTATATGCATTTGGTTTCAGCACAGTTGCACGACCCTGTTTTGTTACAGTAGAAGGCGCATTTGATTGAGAAGACTGAGAAGACCCAGAAGATTGAGAAGACTTTTCACTCTTATTCAAACTTTTAAGCTGCTTTACTGATCCGCTTGAGCTAGATACACTTGAGCTATTTCCACTTGAGCCAGCACCACTGTTATTATCCGAAACTTTAGAACTTTGCAATACATTAGAACTTTGCAATACATCAGAACTTTGAACAGCCATACGCTCCGTAGCAAGACCTAGCCAAATAGTATCCAACGACACATCTTCTACCATAGGAATAATATCTGCAGCATGCTTAACGCTTTCTTCTGCAAGCTGCACATTAGGCACACCTTTACGCAAATTCGCATCTAAAGCAGTAATCACGCCATGTTCCTCAAGCATCATGTAATTACTAAAAGCAACATCCGCATAAACAACATCTCGTATAGAACGCAAGCGAGGCTCATACGAGTGCGGATCTGCATTATCTGGAACTATAGAACTTACATTTGCAGCATCTCCGGCAACATTTGCAACCATATCTCTCAATACGCCAGTAGTTGTTACAACATTTATTCGACCATCTCTATGACCATATTTTGAATAATTACTCACATTACTGCATGCTGAAAGTGGCATAATCATAGCTATAATCACAAAAAACACGCGTGCTTTTAAAGAAATCATAGCTTTAAATAGATCCACATAAAACAACTTCTTAATTGCCACTTCCACTACCACCAAACTAATTACCAAAGATCATACTAATAAAGCCGCTATTAAGACTAATAATCTTGTACTTGCGCAATACATATACGCCTAAATAGACTACTGCGCAAAGAGCAATAACACTGCCACTTAAAATAGAATAAGCGAGTAAAGTCTTATGCTTAACGAAACCAATAATTCCACTATTTGAAGCATCATCAATCGATTCATCTTCAAACTTTGCATTATAAGCATTTTTATTATCTGATTTTCTCAAAGAAACAGTAGGCATTAACCCTTTTGACTTATCTGAAGATGAACGCAAAGATTTATCTAAACGTCTTCCAGAAGAAATACCTAAAGACCTTCCACTTCTAGCACTATTAGCGAAAGTAGCAACAGGTCTTACATCGTCTACTATATTTTCAGGTTCATGATTAGTTATAAGTGGCTTTACAAGCTCCTCTTCACCTTCATCTTCTTCAAGACTACCTTTTACAGAACATGAAATTGGCATTTTATTAGGATTAACACCAATAGCAAAATGGAATTTTTCTTTAGAAATTGAACCATTTGCTTTAACAGCGAAAGTCAAAGTATAATAACCAGCTTTAGAAAAATCCCAATTAGCATGCATATGCGTATTAGCAGGGATTTTATACCACTTCTTGGCACCTCTTTTACTAGAAAACATTTCACTAGGACGTTCACCTAAACTACCTTGCAACCATACGCGCACACTTCCAGGACCTTTTATAGCAGCTAAATACATAGTTGTAGAAGTATGAGGACTTAGATTTTGATTGTTAAATCCAACCCAAGGAACTCCATTTTTCTGCGTTTGCGGCAATCTCCAAACGTTATTTCTTTTAGATGATTGTCCAGCATAAAAAACTACTGTACGAGGATGTCGTATAACATGCTGTCCAGTGACATCTTCTTGAACGGCAAGAGAAAGCCCACTGTTTGAAGTATAAGAAGCTATATCCGCATGACCATTACTAATAACAAGAGCATTAAGCTTATGCTTTATATCTTTAAAAGTTAAGCATTTAGCTTTAACAGGCCGATTTTCTCTATCTTCATTATTGTTGAAATAGCCGCTTTCATCGTCAATCGATTCATCTTCAGATTCTGAATCGTCTTCACTCTCGTCTTCACTCTCGTCTTGAGAACCCTGTTCATCTTCGCTATCATCTTGCGAACCTTCGTCTTCGGTTTCAGACTCAGAATTATTATTCTCATCGTTATTATTTTCACTCGCGCTCGCGTTAGAATCGTTAGAATCACTAGAATCACTAGAACCAGAATCAGGATTATCGGAAGATTCAAAATCATATTCTGAATTTTCTTTAGCGCGCTTGAGATCCACTTCAAACGTGTAATCTTGCGTATCTTCAAGAGTATTACCATCAGAAGTAAAAGCTACAGCTTTAACTGTTAAAACATACACTCCAGGTGCTGTAAAAATCCAATCCATATGCACGTGAGCATTGCCATTCACACTGTATTCGCTTGGAAAATCAGTGCCATCAGTTCCAAGATGTTTTAGTGTTTTGTCATCATCTTTGCCAGCCATATAAACTGCGCCATTTTTAGGCATATTGGCTTTAACAAAACTGAAAGTCACACTTTTAATTCCCGAATTTTTCCCCAAAGTTTCAGTAGAAACACCTGCATATAATTTACCTTCTTTCATTTGAGAAGGAAGATGATACACGTATTTCACATTCTGCTTTACGAAAGAAAATACTTTATTTTTTCTTTCGCGACTTTTCTTGCCAACAACAAATCGAACTAACGAGGAATTATATCGAATGCCATTTGCATCACTACCAGGAAAAGAATCACCTCTTGTTCCAAGCACAAGATTTCCGTTGACATCTTTATAAGTTGCAAAAACGTCAGTATGCCCTTTATTTACTCTGCAAATTTTTGCACTATTATTCGCACTTGGCTTCAAATCAGAATTTTTAAGCTGTGCAGCAACACAAGCTTTCTCATTAGACGACTGCAAATTTTCAGAATCATTCTGATCAGCAACTGCTGCGGGAATAACGCAAATAGATGCTGCAAAACTAGAAACTATAATTCCACTAAGAACTACACTAGATACTTTTTTAAGAATACTAAGAACTTTTTTAAACATGATTTAGCATCCTTCAATCATCTCGGCAATATTGACGTTTCTTGAATTTGCTCATCTATAGAAGAGTCAGAAGAAACTTCAGAAGAACTAGAAGAATCCACAGAACTGCTTGAATCCACAGTTTCACCAGAATTATTCGCACGAGCCATCAAGCGCTGCTCAATAGCAAGCTTTTTAGCTTTTTTAGTTTTAACTACAGCAATAACAAGGAAAATAATTACAATAATTAGCAAAAGAACAAAAGTAACAGTCACCATTTGAGCAATTACTAAAGAAGTATCGTCTTTTTTCTTATGTTTACGATTACGCTTACTACTATTATTTTTATTATCTTTTGAATAAGCTTCATCTGGCTCATTTATTCTATCGTCAGAATCATCTTCAGATTCATTCTCATCTGCATCCTCTTCACTTTCATTGTTATTTTGTGA
Organism: uncultured Gardnerella sp.; assembly: GCF_947280595.1. Classification (NCBI taxonomy): domain Bacteria; kingdom Bacillati; phylum Actinomycetota; class Actinomycetes; order Bifidobacteriales; family Bifidobacteriaceae; genus Gardnerella; species uncultured Gardnerella sp. The sequence continues at coordinate 90,061 of NZ_CAMYOS010000004.1, forward strand.
AGAAGATTTTCCAGACGCGCTAGATGCAGCTAAAGCGTCTTGCGGATTAGTGTTTTCACCAACTGCAAAATTAAGCAAACGAGTATCACTTACCTTACGACCATTCTTTAATTTTCCTGAGAAAGTAAGCTTTACATGATACACACCAGGCTTAGAAAACACCCAATTAACATGCGTATGAGCATTAGTTTCAATCCAAGTATTTTGAGGATATCCTTTAGTGCTATCCCACAATTGTTGAGGATTATTATTCCCGTTTTCAAGATAAACATGCAATTTACCAGGACCACTAACGCCGTCAAGCGAAAGATTAGCTCCTCGATCAAGCTCGTTTAACACTCCACCTTCCTGAGTATTCCAACCAAGCCAAACAACATCTTGATTTTGCGTTTGAGGGATCACATAAAGCTTAGTTCCAGGCTTTTCACCAATAAACGCATAAGTAGAATCATCCGGCATAGGCACAATTGAGCTATTTCCTAAACGAAATACTACGTTTTCAGGATCTCTCCACACAGGGTCATCGCCTGTATCGTCACGAATCTGAATTTTCCACTTTCCACCCGAAAGAGTTGGACCAAAATCAGCGTGCCCAGCTTGCATCATAACTGGCTGATTACTAGTAACAGCATGAGCTTCTTGGAAAAGAGGCGATGGCAACACGGACATCGAAATAATCATAAAAAGAATTGAAATAGCTGCCATGATTGATGTCATAACATAATGCTTTTTAGTATTCATAATTATCACCGTCTTTACGCTTTACAACTTGTTAATTTTTGATTATTTTGATTAACTTGTTAATTTTTGTTAATTCTTTGTTTTGCTATTTAATTGCTTTTCTTTAGTTTCTTACATCGCGCTTTACATTTTTGAACGCGTCATCGGCGCTTCAATTTAACTTTTTAGTGCGCTTACAGCCAAGATTGCAATTCCTATAAAACCTTCATCTTTGTCCTTATAAGATACATTCCCAATCCTGTTATTGTGCACAACCCAACTGAAGCTGTACCAGTAGCAACAGCTATAAATTTAGTTGCGTGACTTTCTGTATCACCATTAGAACCATATGAATCACTATCTTCCGAGCTTGACTCATACTCGTCTGAGTCAGATGAATTATTACTACCAGATTGACTTTCGTCACTATCAGCAAAATCATCACCTGAGCGCTTATGAGATTTACTATTCTTGTGCTTTGAATGTTTATAAGATTCCAAAGAAACTACTTTCTTTTTCTTATTCTTATGCGATTTTTTATAACTTCGATTCACAAGGCTTGCAAGAGTCTTCTTACCTTTAAGATTTTTTCCAAAACCTTTAAAGAAACGATTGGAATTATTGCCATTATTCGAAGAAATAAGTTGCACAGGATTATTACTAAAATGATTCGACTTATTTTGATTATTTTGAGAATTCCGATTATTCCGGTTATTCTGATTATTTAAATTAAAGTCATTATCAAAATCTTCATCCTCATAATCTAATTCATCTAAATTATTATCGCCTTTGTGCTTTCTCTTATTATTTTTACGATTCCTATTGTTCTTTTTATTATATTTTTTACGATTGCGTTTCTTATTATGAGAATGCTCATCAGGATTTTCCTGTTGATTTTCATGATTATCTTCATGATTATTTTCTTTTTCAGAATTCTTCAAAAAAATTTGATAATCTGTAAAATCATTGAATTCTTCATTTCTGTACAATTCGCCATTTTCGAGAACAAGTGAAGATCTGATAATAGCTCCATCCATGCTTTTATCAATTTTCAAATTTAAGGTTTTACCTTCTTCTTTAGGTATGTACTTAAATTTTGTTTCTCCGTCTTTTTTAATAAGCCAAACATGCCTTTTTACTATAGAAGTAACTTGAACATCTGGATCTTGTTTTTTATCTTTAAGAACAGATACTCTAGGGCTATAAAGCACAGATTTAAGTTTTAAAGTATCTCCAACTTCAAGAGGCTTCATCTTACCAATTGCAGCAACTACAGGCCTTCCATCAGCACCATGATCATCTACTACAATTTTTACAGTATCTCTATCATCTCCAAAACCTAATCCCAACTCAAGTCCGCCACTTATCGTTGCATTAACAAGCATTCCATTTAATGCAGGCTCTGCTGGAATACTAAATGTTTCTTTAAGATCTGGATCTCTATCCCCTACTGGAAGATTGCTCTTAAAATCATATGAAAAATCAGGACCTTTTTCGTCTTCTCGAATATACGTCCAAGATGGCATCGTATCTTTTTTACCGCGTATTGATTTTGGCAAATACACAGAAAGAGTAACTTCTCCACCCGGCTCATACGAATGGTAATGCGGATGTGAACCAGTATTTCTCACGCCAACAATGCAAATATTGCTGTCATCATCCTTGCAATGAGTACTGCCAGACAACGATTCTTCAACAAATTTAGGATCTTTTGTTGGAGGAACGCGATTAGGATCCATCTGCAAAGTTTCTGTTTTACTTGAAACTGCATGTGTTTTATTAGCTTTTACTTCGAAAGTATACGTAGCATGCTTTGAAGTAACAGTTTTGCCAGTTTTCTTATTTTTTACTATTGTGTAAGCGCTAATTTTATAAGTTCCCGGCTTTGTAAAAACCCAATCAGCATGTTCATGGCCAACCATTGACTGATGTATAATGCCAGGCATTACGAATCGACTTCCAGATACACTTTCGTCATCTTTATCATGCGCTTCTAAAGATGACGCAAAAGTTTCATTATTATCATTTGTTTTTTGAGTCCAAGCAAGAACGCGTCCACCTTCAGGGCCAACAACTTTATCAATTACTATATCTGCGCAGGCATCGCTAGTATCTTTAGCTCCTACAGAAAAACGAGAATTAGATGAATCCCAGCCAGGAAATACTTCGCTACTCTGCTTATTTCCCGAACCGTTCAAACGCCAATAGCCATCTGACGTATTAAAAGGTATATCTCCAGCATTTTTGTAAGGAAGATTTGAAGTATAAAATGACGAATCAGAAATAGTCATCGTCACATTTTTAGGAGAATAAATTACATTCCCATAGCTAAGACCCATTAACAGATCACTATTTGCGCTAGTTTGGAATGAATAAAAAGCGTCAACATGACCCGATTGAATTGCTGCTTTTTCTTCAGGAAGATACTGATCGCCCCTAACATCATCATTACCAACCCAAACATTCTGAGTATCATCAACATCAGCATATGCTAATACTGATGAGCCTAATCCAGATACGAGCATCGCAAATGCAAGAATGACTACGCTTGAAAAAGCAAACGCGCGCTTTAACGCAGCTTTCACTACATGAGCCATAATTATTATTTCACTCTCTACACTTAATATTCTTAGCTTTTATATACGCAATTTATTACGAATAAAGCAAAGATTTTTATAACGTTTATCCATAATAATAATGATTCTCATTAGTAGTCAAGTTGATTCACATGGCGTGTCGCACAAAAAGGAAAACGAATAAAAAAAACACATAGAAAAATAAAAATAATAAAATACAAAAACAGGGTTATTTCGGGTTACCAGCTCCACACACAAAAACAAAAACAAAAACAAAAACGTCTGCAGAATAAGACTACAGACGTTAATTAAGCTATTGTTAAATTATAAATAAATAAAAACTAACCTTCCACAATGTCAGCATTAAGGCAAGTCTTAAAATGACGTAAAGCCCACTCGTGGCCCGTTGCATCGAAACTAGCAACAGCATCTTTATGAACAACGATTTTGAATCCAAGATTATAAGCATCCACAGCAGTATGCAACACGCAAATATCTGTGCAAACACCTACCAAATGCAACTCTTCAATATGACGTTCGCGCAATTTAATGAACAAATCAGTGCCATTAAACGCAGAATAGCGAGTTTTATGAATATAATACACGTTATTTTTATCTTTATTCTCCTCATAAAAATCACCAAGCGAACCATATAACTCTTGACCGTGCGTTCCAGCGATGTTATGAGGTGGGAAAAGCTTGGTTTCAGGATGATATGGATCGTTCAAATGATGTGTATCAATTGCAAAAACAACAAACTCGCCAGAATCAGAAAATTCTTTCGAAATTTGAGTAATACGCTTTTCTAGCTTTTGAGCAGGCTCTCCAACAGTAAGTGAGCCATCGCTAGCTACGAAATCATTTGTGTAATCAATGTTAATAAGGGCTTTCTTCATACTAACTCCTTGTATGAAAGTTGCAAAACTAGTTGCAAATAACAAAGTTGCAAATAGCACGATTTCTTTATTTACAATATTCTATGATTTTATTTCAACTGATAGCCCAATTATCAACTCAATTGCTGGCTCAATTGTAATAAATAATATAAAAGCTCTCGACTAAGAGAGCTATTCGCTGGGGTACCTGGACTCGAACCAAGAATGGATGAACCAGAATCACCTGTGTTGCCAATTACACCATACCCCAATTGGCAGGCTTCGCGGCTCTTGGGACCGTTCCGTCTTCGTACCCCCGACCGGATTTGAACCGGTGTTGGCGCCGTGAGAGGGCGTAGTCCTAGGCCGCTAGACGACGGGGGCTTTCATTTATATAAGCTACGCCTCTTGACGCAACAAATGACGAGTCTACAACATAACGCAACACTACGCAACAGCGGCGTGTCGAAAAAGCAAAAATAAAAAAAGCAAAAATAAAAAATAAAACAGTGCTTTGAATCAACTGAAGCACAGCGAAACAAAGCACTGAAATAAAATAAATACGTGCGCAATGCAAAGAGCAATAAATCTTAGAAATAAATAAAAGAAATAAGTAAAGAAATAAATCTTACTTTATTTCAAAATAAACTCTTTACAAATACTCTTAAATCTTATTTACAAATGCTCACGCAAACCAGCTAAACGAGCTAAAGTCACATCCTTGCCAACGATTTCCATAGACTCAAAAAGTGGTGGAGAAACCCTGCGACCAGAAAGCGCTACTCGCACAGGTCCAAATGCAAGACGTGGCTTATAACCAGCTTCCTCAACAAGCTTTTTATTTAGCAACTCATGCAAAGAATCAGTATGCCAATCGGAAGAATCAACACACTTCAAAGCAGCGAGAGCCGCATCAAGGACCTCGCCAGCAGATTCCTTAAGCTGCTTACGAGCATCATCATCTGGCTCAATGTAACCATCTTCACTTAGCAAGCTTGAAACCATACCAGCAACCTCACCAAGCAAACGAACGCGAGGCTGCACAAGAGGAGCAGCAGCGCTTAACACTTCACGTTCGCGATCAGTTAAAGCATCCCAATTATCTGCACTAACTACACCATCTTTGTATAAATATGGCACAGATCGATTCAAGAAATCTTGAGAATCAAGCATACGAATATGCTCAGCGTTAATGGAAATAGCTTTATCCAAATCGAAGTGTGCAGGATTTGCTTTCACATCTCTAACGTCAAACTTCTCAACCATTTCGTCCATAGTAAATACGTCACGATCTGGAGCAATCGACCATCCAAGCAAAGCCAAATAATTAAGCAATCCTTCTGGAATAAAACCATTATCTCTATGCAAGAACAAGTTAGATTCAGGATCTCGCTTAGAAAGCTTCTTCTTACCTTCACCCATAACATAAGGCATATGACCATAAAGAGGCATTTCCTTAGCTATACCCATTTCCATAAGATAACGGTAAAGCACAATTTGGCGAGGAGTAGAACTTAAAATATCTTCTCCGCGCAAAATCACGTTTATATCCATTAACGCATCATCAACAGGATTCGTAAGAGTATAAAGCGGATCACCATTCGGACGCACAATAACATAATCAGGAACAGATCCAGCCTTAAAAGTGATTTCACCACGAATTAAATCGTTAAAAGTAATGTCTTCATTCGGCATCTTTAAACGAAGAGCAGGCTTACGACCTTCTGCTCGGAAAGCTTGCTTCTGCTCTTCACTAAGATTACGATCATAGCCATCATAGCCAAATTCAGCAGGACGACCTGCAGCAATATTACGTTCCTTAATTTCTTCAGGAGTTGAGAATGATTCGTAAGCGTAACCAGCTTCAAAAAGCTTTTGCGCTACATCTTTATAAATTTCCATACGCTGTGATTGACGATATGGACCGTCATTACCAGCTGCATCAATGCCCTCATCCCAATCAATATGAAGCCAACGGAGAGCATCTAAAATCTGCTGATAGCTTTCTTCACTATCACGCTCATTATCAGTATCTTCAATACGGAATAACAATGTACCATGAGTATGTCGCGCTTCAGCCCAATTAAACAGTGCAGTACGAACCATACCTACGTGAGGTGTACCTGTTGGAGAAGGGCAGAAACGAACACGCACATGCTCAGGCAATTGTGGCTTTTCGGATTTAGCTGCATTATTTGCAACGTTTTGAGTTTCCTCGATATCAGTCATAAGTTCCATTGTGCCCTGCATTGAGGACGTGCATAGCGCAAGCGCAGGCTTAGTACAGCTTTCAACAAATGGCATGCATCGTAAGATTCGAAACTACTTAAAATATTATCTATTTAATCTAAAGCTTGAGTAGATTCTTTATTCCCTTCTATATGAGCAAACTTAGCTGCAAGAGCTTCACGAGATTTTCTATCATCTTCTTCTTTTGCAAGTTTTTTAGCAACTTCTGGATCCCAAAGCACATCTTCTCTATGCTTAGTCCACTCATCAATAAGAATAGGAGCAGCAAAATCAACTAACGTTGAAATATGTTCACTACTACGGACGCAATCAACAAGCTCAATCCATTGATTATCTTTGAACATCATTCGAGGTATTCCAACACACTCACACACTTCGTTAATATATAAGAAAATAGGCAAAGTAGCGTCAATATCTTGTGTATCCGCTATTAGCGTTCTGAGAATACATAAAACAACAATTATTTTTTGCGATTCTGCGCAATCTTCATAATCACGCGCTTGTTGTTTTGCATATTCTATAGCATATTGCAAATCTTGAGAATTCCAATTTCCTTTTACTTGCAAGATATTAGCAACACTATTGATAGCATTGACATCTTCATCAATATGAGATTGAAGATTAAAGAAAATAGAATTTATTTCACTACTATTACTTTTATTATTTTCATGAATTCCTGCATCTGCATTACTTTCATGAATTCCTGCATCTGCATTTTCATAATTAGGCTCATAACAAGATTCCATTCCATCATATGCATCAGCAACAGATAGCAGCGAATCAACTATTTCTTGAGGTCGTCCTGGAATTTCATCTGCACCCTCATATACAAATTCAGCATCCGGAACAGTAACATCAAGACCTGTAAGAATCCTAGAAATCATATGCATAGCTCGAACTTCGAGATTCTCAGCATACTTTGCATCATTATCTAAATAACGAGCTTCTACAAGCGGCCATAACGATTTTAATTCTAATGCACGTTGGGATGCGTCCTTAAGTAAATCTGATTTTTCACAATCCTGATTTTGAGAATTATGCATAATATAACGCTCCTTCGCATTATCACTTCAAATTACAAATACAAATTTTAATCTAAATTACTAAAATTTCGCACTTTTTTATATTATTTTTTATTTCTTTTTAGCGCTTTTTACTGCTTTTTAGCGCTTTTTATTTCACGTATTTTACTTCACTATTTCGCTTTATTTCTCTATTTCGCAAACTTTTGAGGATCTACATACGAAATTGAAAGCACACGCATAGTTTCGCAATCATACGTGATTGAAGTAATGGACGCTAAAGCAGTTTTACGCAATAACATATTATGTTCTGGATGACCTGTTTCAAGCATGTGTCTGTAAGACCAAATTGGAGATTCATGAGTCACTGCAACAATTTGTTCTCCAGGGTGATTCTTAACTTGCTCGCGCGCAAAATCAGACACTCTTTTAGCTATACTTTTATAACTTTCTCCCCAACTTGGACGCCATAAATTCACAACAAGTTTCCAATTATTATTTTTCCACAACGCGCCTTCGCCAAATCCAATTCGCTTACCACGAAAATTATTTCCTGCTTCAATTAAACGATCATCTAATATAATGCTGCTTTGAAAAGATTTCACGCTATCTTTTACGTTATTAACTGAAACATACGCGCAATCAGGCATATTTAGCAACGCATTTTCTATTTCACGCGCTGTTTCACGAGTGCGATCTAGAGGAGAAGAATAAATTTTAGTAATACCACGAAACTGCACAGAATTAGCAATATAATTGCCTGTAACTCTAGCCATATTAAAGCCATGCTCAGAAAGATGAAATCCAGGAAGTCTTTCATACAATACGTGATTCGGATTTTCAACTTCACCATGACGCACAAAATGAATTGTTGTAGATGTCATAATAATTATTCCCACCCTTTTGGAGTATTCTTCAAAGACCACATTCCTAATTTATGAGCAAAACTTGTATCTTCTTCAGCCACACCAGAATCGACATCTTTAGACTTTTGCGATTTAGTATCATCAAGAAGCCATTTGCGAATCACAAAATTCCATACAGCAACAACAACAGTTGCAACAAATTTTCCAATATTGGTTCTAAAGACATAAATCGTAGTTTTACACATAGATGCAGCCATTCCAAAAGTACTTGCCCAAATAATAGCATCGTTTATAAGCAAACCAATAATTGCAGAAATAACAAAAATCAACAGCTCCATCCAACGAGCCATATCTTCGCGATGCTTAAAAACATATTTCATACTAGCAATGTAATTAAAAATAAGCGAAATAATAAATGAAATTGTTCCAGCAATCACATTGCTCACATTTACAAACATAAGCAAATTAAGTAAAGCAACATCAATAATCAGCGCAATAACGCCAACAATCCCAAATTTCACAACTTGTTCAATAAGTTTCTTCATGTATTCCATTAAACACGCGGAGGCTAACAAAATACTATAATTATCTTGTATTACAAATTCATAAAGATAAAGGAAAGATTATGCCAGTCATTCATACTCATGTTTCAGTAAGCACAACTCAAGCACAACGCGAAGCATTAAAAGCAGCTTATGGAAAAGCTATCAGCGCAATTCCAGGGAAAAGCGAACATTGGCTTATGTGCCCATTCGAAGATAATATGCCAATTTACTTCGCAGGAGATAACTCTAAACCTGCTGCTTACATTGAAGTAAACGTTTTCGGATCTAGCGTACCAGGATCTGCTTGGGAAAAATTGACAGAGCAGATTATGGCAGCATTGAATCGCGAACTTGGAATTCCACAGGATCGCACATACATTCGTTACACTGCAACTAGCGACTGGGGCTGGAACGGCGGCAATTTCTAATACTAATACATACGCGAATTTTACACATTCACGTTGTTCTCATCAAAATCGTCATCGCTCGCAACACTACCTTGAGCGCCAGGCGCAACAGAAGATTTCACAATTTCAGCCATAGCTTTATTATCATTTAGATAGCTGCACACTATACCTATAACAAAACCGAGTAAAGCAGGGAAAATCCACGCTAAGCCTTTATCGGAGAACGGCAACCATTCGCTAAATATTTTAAGAACTGGCTTGAGATTTATAGAAGTCTGTATCTTTTGTAAAGTATTGCAAAAATCATAAATTGCACCGATAAAAGTAAATCCAATAGTCCATGCAAAAACAATCCTACTGTCATTAAATAATCGACTACATAAAGATAGCAGGATAATAACAATTGCCAATGGATACAAGAACATTACAACAGGAACTGCATAATCAATAATTTTAGTCAGACCTAAGTTAGCGAGCGCAAACGATACAAGAGTAGACAAAATAGCCCAAACCAAGTAAGAAGGGCCTTTAGGAAAAAGCTTCGAGAAAGTTTCAGAAAAACTTGCTATTAAGCCAACTGCCGTTTTCAAACATGCGAGAGTAACAGTTGCAGCAAGCACATATAATCCAATTTGACCAAGGTAATATTCAGATACTTGAGCTAAAGTTATTCCACCATTTTTTGAAGGACTAAAAGTAATTCTGCTTTTCAAGCCAACAGCAACGATAGCTATATAAATAACAGCCATAATAATACAACTAAATAAACCAGATCTAGCAGTATTTACAGCAACATCTTTAGAATCTTTTACGCCAAATTGACGCACAGTTTGTACAACAACAATGCCGAAAGCTAAGCTTGCCAAGGCATCCATTGTATTATAACCATTTAAGAAACCAGTGAAAAATGACTGATTTAAATAATCCTGAGTAGGTGACGCATTTAAAGACGCACCACTAACAGGAGATAGCAATACAGTAAATACCAAAATTCCAAGGAAAACAAGGAAAATTGGAGTTAGAACTTTACCAATCCACGTAAGAATTCCACTCGGTTTCATTGCAAAGAAAAATGCTAAAGCAAAAAATACAGCAGAAAATGCTAACAAATATAACTGTGAATTATTGCCGTTAGGCACAATGCGTTCCAAGCCAACAGTATACGAAAGGCTAGCGCATCTAGGAATTGCGAATAAAGGTCCAATAGTTAAATAAAGAAGACAAGTGAAGAATAATCCAAACCTTTTACCAGGCTTACTAGATAATTCAAATAATCCACTAACTCGACTCATAGCGAGAGCAGTAACGCCCAGTAGCGGCAATCCAACGCCCGTAATAATGAATCCTATAGCAGCTGGAACAGAATTTGTTCCTGCATTCGAACCGATAAACGCTGGGAAAATCAAATTTCCTGCGCCGAAGAACATGCCAAAAAGCATAACCGCCACATACGTGGATTCAATAATAGTCAAGTTCTTCTTTGTTGGAGCACTATCTGTGCTGACACTTTGTGTTGTGACGCTCATGCTTACACCTCCTAATAGTGAAATTTTTGACGCATATTATTTAATTCACAGCTAATTACAAAATCAGCGTTAAAAAATAATATTAGAGGTATCTTAATCATTCGCATGTACTTAGTAAATTAAACTCAGTAAATTAAACTCAGCAAATTAAACTCAACAAATTAAAAATATAATTTTCAAAATAAAAAAGGCGCTAACATAAAAGTTAGCACCTTCAACTAAGAGAAAACTAATCAAATATACCTAAACTAAATATAAAACGCTAAATCACATCTTTTCTGGAGCACAAACTCCTAACAAATCAAGACCTTCAGCTATTACAATACGAACTGCTTCATTAAGCTTTAAGCGAGCTGCAGAGCGAGCAGGCTCAGGACACTTTGCAATTCGAACTGCTTCGCGCTCTTCTTCTGGCAAACGATTTTCTGAATCAGTTAATTCCATTGGAACTACTCGCTCAAGGTTGTACCACTTGTGATAGCTTGCAGCCAAATCCTCAAGATAATGCGCAACTCTATGAGGGGCACGCATATCTCCAGCTTGAGCAAGAGATGCAGGCCATTGAGCCAAAGCAGCTAAAACTTCACCATCTGCATCAGTATTAAGCAAGCTCAAATCAGCACCATCTTGTGAAATTTGCGCATCTTTTGCATTTCGCGCAACATTACAACTACGAGCATGTGCATATTGCACGTAATACACAGGATTGTCGTTACTATGCGAAGCAAGCAAGTCTAAATCAATATCAACACTAGTGTTGTAATCCGTGCGAGCTAGAGAATAGCGAGAAGCATCAACACCAATAGCATCAACCAAGTCGTCAATCGTAATAACGTTTCCAGCGCGCTTACTCATGCGAACAGGCTTGCCGTCTTTCATAACGTTTACAAGCTGACCAATAAGAATTTGCATATTTTTGCCAGGATTATCGCCAAAAGCTGCACACATAGCCATCATTCGACCAATGTAACCATGATGATCTGCACCAAGCATGTAAATTGCAACATCTGCAGGATTTTTTTCGCGATTACGCTTGTTGCGATAGTACGCTATATCTGCAGCAAAATAAGCATAGTTTCCATCAGACTTTATAATCACACGATCCTTGTCGTCACCATGCTTAGTGGATTCAAACCATGTTGCTCCGTCTTTTTCAAAAATGTCTCCACGCTCACGCAAATCTGCAATAGCACGCTCAACTTCACCATCTTCATACAAGCTATTTTCATGGAACCAAACATCGAATTTCACACGAAAATCTCGCATAGATTTACGGATTTCATCAAACATCATTGGGACTGCACGCTTGCGGAATTCTTCTCTTTGTTCTGAATCACCTTCACCAAGTGGCAGACCTTCCGCGTCTTTTCCAAGATCAATTCGAGGTAAGGAAAGAACATCAACACCATCTGCGTTAGCTTCTTTTATAACAGCATCAGCAATTTCGTTAATATATGCGCCCTTGTATCCATCTGCAGGAGTTTCTTCACCGTGAGCAGCTGCAACAAGCGACTTTGCAAATCTATTTATTTGCTCACCATGATCGTTAAAGTAATATTCGCGTACAACTTTTGCGCCATTCGCTTGCAATACTCGAGCCATAGAATCACCCACAGCCGCCCAACGAGTTCCGCCAATATGAATTGGGCCAGTTGGATTTGCAGAAACAAACTCAAGATTCAAAGTTTTTCCACTCAAATGAGTATTCTTACCAAAATTAGAACCTTGCTTTAATACTTCATCAACAATTGCTGCAGCGGAAGCTGAATCAAGAGTTATGTTAATAAATCCTGGACCTGCAACTTCTACGGATGCAATACCTTGCGCTTTAGTTAAACGCTGCGCAAAAAGCTCAGCCAAATCACGAGGCTTCATACCAGCTTTTTTAGCAAGTTGCATAGCAACATTCGTAGCCCAATCACCATGAGCACGATCTTTTGGACGCATAACTGCAAGACTGTTTGCATCAGGAATTAAATCTTGTGTTAAATTACCTGCAACACCATTTGCTACTAAATCTTTAGCAATTTTTTCAATAAGTTCACTTAAGCTTTCTGGATTCATGGTTTACAGTCTATCGTTACCATGCGATGCTTCGTGATTACAGTGTATTGGATTGCATTATTCTACATATAGTGTAATATATGTTTTACATGTTTTACAATGGAGATTAAAAATGGTCGCAACAATTACAGGATTAAGAGTACCCTCTAACGTTTTAGATCGTTATGATCAGCTCGCTAAAACCACTCACCGCACTCGTTCATTTTACATGAATCAAGCGCTAGAGGCTCAAATCGATGAACTTGAACATGAATATGGACTAATGGCAGATATTGAAGCATACAAACGTGGAGAATTAGAAACATCTCCACTAGATGATGTGGTGAAGCGCCTTGATTTGGAAGAAAATAAGTGATTATGCTTAAGTATTTAAATACACAAAAAGCGCTGGAGTCGAAGATTAGCTTCCAGCGCTTTTTGTTTTGCAATTAATTATTTTCGATTATCTGCGACTACTTGCGATTACTTCTTTTTTGCAGGAGGTTCACCAAGTTCGCTTTGAGCAACAGAAACGTTTACGTTAGATGCATCAGATTCTGCAGAATTTTCAGCAGATTCAGTATCAGCAGCAACTGCAGCCTTAACAGCATCAAGCTTTACTTCTCCAGTAACGCGTCCAGCTTCCGCAACGTCATCCAAAGTGTCTTCAACAGCCTTGTAAGCATTTTCTGCAACATTCAAAGTTACTCTCAAAATAGGAGTCTTCATAGAAACTTTTGCTTCGGACTTAATCTTGCGCAAAGCAGCCAAAGCTTCACCTGCATAAGCCAAAGTGTCTGCAGAAACTCCGTTTGCAGCTTTCTCATAAGCATCAGCACACGGCCAGCTAGCGCGATGTACTGAGCCTTCGCTGTCATGCATCCAGCTCCACACTTCCTCAGTAGCATAAGGCAAGTAAGGAGCAAACAAGCGAGCCAAAGCGTCAAGTGCAAGACCAAGAGTTGTTCGAGCAGATTTTATAGCAGATTCACTTGGAACTCGTCCTGTAGATTCTGCAGTTCCATATGCGCGATTCTTTGCAAGCTCAATATAATCGTCACAGAACTCCCAGAAGAAGGTTTCAATCGCCTCTAAAGCCTTTGAATGCTCATAAGATTCAAGCGCGTCAGTTGACGTGCGAATAACTTCAGCAAGCTTTGCCATCACAGAGCGATCCAAAGTTTCAGTAACATCAGCAAAATTCCAGTCCGCGTTAGCAGACTCGAGAACCTGATGCTCATCATCTTCTCGACCAATCGCGAGCGCAAACTTAGTTGCATTCAAAAGCTTAATCGCCAGGCGTCTGCCAATCTTCATTTGACCTTCGTCATAAGTTGCATCCAAACCTAACTTCGCAGAAGTTGCCCAATATCGCACAGCATCTGCACCAAACTCTTCAATTGGCTTATTTGGCACAACAACGTTGCCTTTAGATTTAGACATCTTCTTGTGATCAGGATCTAGAATCCAACCAGAAAGCGCAGCATGTTTGAAAGGTAGGCAGCCATTTTCAAGATGAGCACGATCAACAGTACTAAACAGCCATGTACGAATGATATCTTGACCTTGTGGACGCAAATCCATTGGGAAAGTCGCATTAAACAAAGCCTGATTTTCTTCGCCTGGCTCCTGCCAATGAGTCACAATTTGTGGAGTCAATGAAGATGTTGCCCAAGTATCCATAATGTCTTGCTCAGCAGTAAAACCATTCGGCTGATCACGCTGAGATTCATCAAATCCTTCAGGAACATCAATAGTTGGATCAATTGGCAAACGATCTTCTGAAGGAGTCAAAGGATTAGCATAATCCACTTCCCCATTCTCGTTTATTGGATACCAAAGAGGGAACGGCACACCAAAGAAACGCTGACGAGAAATAAGCCAGTCGCCATTCAAACCATGGACCCAATTCTCGTAGCGAACGCGCATAAAATCTGGATGGAAGTTAAGTTCCTTACCGCGCTCAATAAGCTCCGCGTTCAGCTTTTCGTCTGTTCCACCATTCTTTAAGTACCACTGACGAGAAGTGACGATTTCCAAAGGCTTATCGCCCTTTTCATAGAAGTTCGTCATACGCTTTGTTGGCTTTGGATCGCCTTCCATATCTCCAGCTGCTTGCAAAGCTTCAACAACTTCCTTGCGAGCAGAGAATGTGGTTTTGCCAGCGATCTTCTCGAACATTTCACGACCAGATTCGTCTGTAATCCAGTCAGGAGTCGTCATCACAATGCGACCATTGCGCTGAATAATAGGACGAGTTGGCAGATCCAAGTCACGCCACCACTCAACGTCAGTCACGTCACCAAAAGTGCAGCACATTGCAATGCCAGCACCCTTGTCCATTTGAGCAGCAGAATGCGCCAAAATTGGCACTTTCACTTTAAATAATGGTGAGTAAACTTCTTGACCAAAATATTTCTTATATCGCTCGTCATCTGGATTTGCAATCAAAGAAGTACAAGCAGCAAGCAATTCTGGACGCGTAGTTTCAATATAAATCGGAGTGCCATCTTCAAAGCGGAATGCAATCTTATGATAAAAACCTGGATACTCTCGTGATTCAAGCTCAGCTTGTGCAACTGCAGTCTGGAAAGTAACATCCCACAATCCTGGAGCATCTTTCTGATACGCTTCGCCACGAGCAAGATTGCGCAAGAATGCTTTTTGTGCAACTCTGCGAGGATGCTCTCCAATTGTGTGATAAGTTTGAGACCAATCAACAGAAAGACCAAGCCTACGCCATAAAGCTTCAAATAACTTTTCATCTTGAGAAGTTAAACGCTCACAAAGTTCAATAAAGTTTTGTCTACTTACAGGCACTTGATCTTTTGCATCAATCTTCTTGCCTTCAGTTCCTTCAAATGGCGGCTTAAAATCTGGATCATACTTTAACGATGTATCAACTCGCACACCATAATAATTTTGCACTCTACGCTCAGTTGGAAGACCGTTATCGTCCCAACCCATTGGGTAGAACACGTCAAAGCCTTTCATTCGCTTATAACGCGCAATCACGTCTGTATGCGTATATGAAAACACGTGACCTACATGCAAGTGGCCACTTACAGTTGGAGGTGGGGTATCAATAGAATATACGGCCTTACGGTCGCGAGAATTATGAAATGCGTAAGTTTTGGCTTCTTCCCAATTGTTACGCCACTTATCTTCAAGACCATCAACGCCAACTTTATTAGGCAAAGGCGTTAAATGTGCATGTTTTACTACGTTATTAACCTGTTCG
Organism: uncultured Gardnerella sp.; assembly: GCF_947280595.1. Classification (NCBI taxonomy): domain Bacteria; kingdom Bacillati; phylum Actinomycetota; class Actinomycetes; order Bifidobacteriales; family Bifidobacteriaceae; genus Gardnerella; species uncultured Gardnerella sp. The sequence goes on from NZ_CAMYOS010000004.1 coordinate 106,132, forward strand.
CTCATGAACTGAATATTAGAAACTCAGCGCGACAACACGTGAAAAACAAAATTTAATTAAGTCTATTTTTCATTCAAATCGCGCAAAGGAAGTAACTGATCCGTCATATTTTTAGGATATCCTTCAATATTTGATTTCACAGCAACAACACTATTTTTCGCATACAACCACTTAATAGGCGCATTTTCACTAAGATTTCTAGCATATTTCTTTATATTTGCTAAATATCCCGCAACATTAGGCGAACTAATAGCATTAGAGTACGCTTCTTGCGAATCATGCTTTTGGAACAAATAAGGCGAATCAATCCTCACAAACGTATCAATATCTAAAGTATGGTTTATAGACGATAACGCCATATCGTATTTGTGATCGCGAATACGATTTTCAATTTCACTCTGATCCAAAATTTGCAAGTCTACTTTTGCACGAGCACCAGAAGACACAGCATCAGCAATTTTTTTACCAAGATCAACTTTATTCTTAGGAACAAGCAAAACCATAGTTCTGTAATATCTAGGATAGAAATAACTAAAATGTTTTCTAGCTTGAACTTTATCGAATGGTAATACATTAGTTAAATCTTCATAACCAGGAGAAAGTGGGTCAATAGGACCTCCGACTTGAACTCCGCCATTCGCATCAGCATCAATAGCCCATTTAGAATCAATTGCATAACTTGCAGCAATACGAATCCAATTTTCATTAAAAATAGAATGTATATCGTTATTAAATGCAACAATCTGAACACGCGTGCTCTTACCTTTTACTAACGAAACTTGAGGAAGTGTTGCTAGACGATTATTGTCAGCACCATCTAAAGGAATAGCCATCTGAATACTTCCGCTAGACATAGCATTAGTTAGAGAAGCATCATCCTTAAAATATTTCAAAATAATTCCACCTAATTTTGCGCGAGTACCCCAATACTTATTATTGCAACGCAAAACTAGAGAATCATCTTTTTTATAACTACTTACAACAAAAGGACCGCTGCCAAGCGCATTATTCGAATAATTTATAAGAGCACCTGTGTCATACACTATCCCAGCTCGTCCAGCTAGTCGTCTTAAAAGCAATGGATCCGGAGAATTTAACGCAATTTTCAAAGTGTATGCATCTGTATTATCAATAAGTTTAATATTTTCTAAAGCTTCATATCCAGGATATCTGCTAGTTATACCTTGCTTTAATGATTGCAAAACTGCCTTGGAGTCTAAAACAACACCATTAGAAAAAGTAACTCCATGACGCAAGTTAAACGTATATTTTAAGCCATCCGATGAAACGTTCCAAGATTTAGCTAATCCAGGTTTTAATTCATTATTTTCATCGCGATTAACTAATGTTTCATAAACATTCTCTAATAAAGCTTGTTGTAATTCATCACTATTATCATTACGAATATCTAAAGATTTTGGAGCTGTACGCAAACCTATGGTAACTGTTTTCCCGTCAATAGGCATAAACGAATCTATAGAAGATGGAATAATAGGTCTTCCGTTCATGACTTGCCAACCAAACCACATAAGAGCTAGCAAAATCAAAGAAACTAAAGAAAAAACAACCCACGGAATCCACATACGCCTACGTCTATGCCTACGAACTCGTGAATAAGCAACCATTTTTGACATACAGAACATTCTATACCAAATACAAAAATGAAACTAACTTTAGAATAGCTAATATTTAAATTATAAAAATTTACTATTAAATAATGTAAAACAATAAAATATTAAGATATTTCAGTTGTAAATTTATATTATTTAGCAATTTATCAGACTTTAATACTCACTCAGCATTTTGCAATATCTGAATTTTTGCAAGAAATCATGCCAAATTAGCAAACTCAAGAAGTATTTCAAGCATGCAGTAAGAACATACGAAAACGCATACAAAAAGCACATACTAAAAGCACATACGTAGCAATTTATAAGCTCACCATTTTGCGCTAGGACAAGTAAATCTCAGAGGACATTCAAAACAGTGAGGATTACGCGCTGTACACACTGTTCTTCCATGCAAAATCAATCTATGTGAAACATTAGTCCATTCTTCAGGCGAGAAAAAGGAAGTTATTTCACTCTCAATCTTTACTGGATTTACTTTAGAACTATTCCAATCTTTACGCCAATGCAATCTACCTGTAACTCTTATAACGTGAGTATCTACAGGAAATCCCGGAATACCAAACGCATTACCTAGAACAACATTTGCAGTTTTTCTACCGACTCCAGACAAAGACGTTAATTCTTTCATAGTATTCGGTACAACACCATTATATTTTTCTACTAATTGCATAGAAAGCGTAATAATATGTTGAGCTTTTACTCTATAAAAACCTAAAGAATGAATCAAATACTCCACTTTGCTAATCGAAGCTTTAGATAAAGAAAAAGCATCTGGAAATTCAGAAAACAAGTTTTTTGTAACTAAATTAACACGTTTATCTGTTGTTTGCGCACTTAAAACAGTTGCCACTAACAACTCGAAAGGATTCTTAAAATTCAATGCGCATTTAGGATACGGGATCTGTTCACTAAGCAAAGCATATTCTTTATGAACGCGTTCATAAAGAGTTAAATTTTTTGCATAATCATCAGATAATTTGGATTCATGAGATTCATTGGATTCATGAGATTCATTAGGCTCAGTAGATTCGAAAGATTCACAAAACTCAGTAGATTCAGCAGATTTAAGCAACACAACAACTTCTTAGAAAATCAAACTTAGAAAATCAAACTTAATTTTCTCTTGCGGCTCTTGCAGCAATCCTAGAAACCATTGTGGATCTTCTATGAGCAGAAGATATTTCTTTTAATTCAGCAATCGCAGCTTCATCTATAGTATCGTCATCTAAATCATCTGAATCAGAAGAATCAATTGAAGAACCGCTAGCAGATCCTATTACAGAATCACTCATGCGAGAACTAGATACAACTAAATCCTCATCGCTGCCGTCAATATCAACAACAGCATCTTCAGGCGGATCAAATCTATAACCAACGTTTCTAACTGTACCAATCACGTGTTCATACTCGCCGCCTAGCTTTGCACGAAGACGGCGAATATGAACGTCAACAGTGCGCGTGCCACCGTAATAGTCATACCCCCAAACCTCTTGCAATAAGTGCGCTCGAGTAAATACACGGCGAGGATGCTGTACAAAATATTTAAGAAGTTCAAACTCTTTATAAGCCAAATCTATAGGTTGACCATGCAAAGTCACTGTGTAACCGCGAGTATCAACAACTAGCTCTCCAGCGTATATACAACCATCTCCAGAAATTTCAATATCTTCTGAAGACGATTCTTCTTTTATTGCTGCAGATTCCATAAAACGACTACGCTGTGCTACAAGTCGCAAACGACCTTCAACTTCTGCAGGAGAAGCACCTGTAAGAACTACATCTGCTACTCCCCAAGTAGCATTAACTACAGTGAATCCGCCTTCTGTCAAAATAAGAATAATTGGAGCTTTAACGCCAGAAACATGCAACAAATTGCATAAAGACTTCGCAGTAGCTAAATCATCTCTAGCGTCCATCAGAAGCACAGTTTGCTCAGGAATCCTAACGAAACTGGAAGAATCAAGAGGAAGTACTCGGACGCGATGAGAAAGCAAAGTGAGAGAAGGAAGCACCATGGCAGGCGAGGCACAAGAAGTCATCAAAGTGATGTCTGTCATACACACCTCCAAAACCAAAAGGCTTACGCGCAAATCGCACTTACTAGAAGTGTAGCCCATAAGCGCGAAGATTACATAATTTTAGGATTACAGACAGTATTTTAACAAGTAAAATCATAAAACATAGGAAATTAAGGAAATTAAAATAGAAATATATAAAATTAAAAACAAAATAACATCAAATATCACAATAGATATATGCTATATATAATAAATATGTAGATTCCGCATAGAATTTCACGATTCATAAGAAGATAACTACACGTATATACGTCCTTCGAAGCCACAGGAGTGAGAATGAGTAGAACCACAAACGCGAAGAAAACAGCGAATGCGTATATAACAATTGCATTCACTCAAATTCTCACAGTGGCATTCATGTTTATAGCTGCAATCCTCCCATTCTCAACATTAACGTTAAAAGCATCAATATTAGTATGCTCACTTATATTGCTTGTTTTCTTTACACTGTGGCCTTTGCGCGGCGGAAAAACAGATTGCATAATAGCTCTTTTTGCTGGAATATCATCTATTTGGTGTGCATCACTTTCTTTAAGTGGAATGCTTCCTAGCAGCGTTATAGACAGTGAATCATCTGTTATTATGAACAAATTCATTGCAGCAATGCGCCCTTATGAAAGATGGGCTGTATCGTTTGCTCTTATACTTGTAACAGCTACTTTTGTAAGTTTCACTAGACAAATGCTAAGAAAAAAGCGCACAAATCTCGTACGAAATCTTTCACATACTCTTACAGCATGCGTTGCAACAGCAGCACTTCCAGGATGGCTTTTCTTACCTTCAATAATACGATTCATGCCATCTTTAAGAAATGTAATAGGCGGATACATAGTTACAGCTATTTGCATTTTTGGAATAATAGTATTTTCTGCAATGGCTTATATATGGCACAAAAACGAACAATACAATTCGAATTGCATAAAGCCAGAAGTAGGTATGGCTTTATTACCAATCATGCTTTCAGGAATGCTTATTTACGCAGCAGGATTAGGGATGCTATTAGTTGCATAAGAACATAAGAATAAGTAATGCAACAAAAAGCAAATATAAAAGCAACTCACTAAATCAACTTAAAAAAAAATTTAAGACTATAAGCCTTTGACTTATAATCTTAAATTAAAATGAAGATACTTGATATACTTACTTTTCGCTTGCTTCAAGACGCTTACGAGCTTCAACGATTTCTTTTTCAGCCTGTTCTACACCAGCCCAGAAATCTCCAGGAAGTACTTCCTTGCCTGGCTCCAAAGCCTTGTATTGCTCAAAGAAATGCTTAATTTCAGCTTTATGATACTCACTTACATCATCAATATCTTTAATATCATCAAAACGAACGTCTGCAGGCACGCACAAAACTTTGTCATCTCCGCCAGCTTCATCAACCATGTGATACAAGCCAACTGCTCGGCACTCTACTACACAACCTGGGAACACGGAATTTGGAATCATAACAAGAGCGTCAAGTGGATCACCGTCTTCACCTAAAGTTCCATCGATGTAACCGTAATCATCTGGATACCCCATAGAAGTGAAAAGAGTACGATCCAAGAATACGCGACCAGTTTCATGATCTACTTCATATTTATTCTTAGAGCCACGTGGAATTTCCACAACAACGTTAAATGTTTCAGCCATTTTTCCTCCTTTAGCGCTGGCAATAATATTTTCCTTCCTACTTTACCGCGCGCTAAAGAGCACAAAATAAATATGAAAATTACTTGCACTAAAATAGATAAAATCTCATAAATTACTATAGAAAAATTTTGCGAAAAATAAACAAATATAACGCATAATTTCGGCATTATTACATACAATATTCGTACATAAAATTAAGACACGCTTAACTCTCAACAGTGTCTTAATACGTAGTTATTATCATTCTGATTTTATCAAAAATACTACTTTAATAAGAAGTACAACGAATCGAATTGCAGGCATGATGGCAAAAGAAAAAACAGGCATGAATCCTGTTATTCCTAATACAGATATCGCCTTTTTAAAACAAAACAATGCAACTGAAAAAGAAGGCAGACTTTCAGAAACCAACGTATTCACTGCTCGCAATAATAAACTTAATAATTCCATTGATGACGCTCATAACTATTCAATAAACACATCAAACAACTTGAACAGTAACTCGAATATCAACTCAAAAAATGGGTCAAAAAGCGGCTCAGATAACAACACGCAAACTCACAATTCTTCAAAAAGAAATCCAGCAATTGATGGATTGCGCGCTTTAGCAATCATAGGAATAGTTGCATTCCATCTAAGACCAGCAATGTTACAAGGCGGATTCTTAGGAGTCACGCTATTTCTCGTGCTTGCAGGATATTTCAGCACAATAACGCTATTGCACTTATATAACAAAGATTTACACATACATTATTTCAAATATTTATGGAATCGAATTAGGAGAATTTGGCCTTCAACTTTAGGAATTATTGCATTAAGCGCACCATTCTTATGGCTATTTTCACCAAGCTTATTGCCAAAATTGCAATCAGACGCGCTTGGCGGCGCAGGATTCTTTAGCAATATGGTGTATGTTCTACGTCATGTTTCTTACTTTGATCAAGCTGGATTACCTTCTCCTATTAAACATTTATGGTATCTTGGTCTTGTAATGCAAGCATTCGTAATATGGCCAGTTATATTACTAGCGCTTATTAAGTTTGTACGTTCAGCATTTATTCGCATAAATTTAACAATTCTTTTAACACTTGCTTCAACTGTCACAACTGCAATTATCAGCTTTATTTATGGCGATGGAATGACAATTGCACGCGTTTACTACTCTTTGGATACAAGAGGATCTGAATTCTTAATTGGCGCATTATTTGCCATGTATTCTACGTGGTTCTCTAAAGGCTCTATAAGAGGATTTATTGCAGATTCCTTCACGTTTATTTTCTCAAATAAAGAACGCAGAAAAGCACTTATTGACGCTCAAGAAAGTGTTTATAACGAAGGTCAATATTCATCTAAATCAGAAAACGATTTAGAAAGAGAATCCGCAAACGAATCAACTGAGAAATTTACAAACGAATCAATTGACGATAATAGCGAATCAAGCTACAAAACGTACAATTACGACTTAGAAAACAATATTCCTCAAGATTTACGTGCTGGTCTACAAATAGATCTTTGCGAACAACATGAAGAACAAAACTCAGATATTGATATTAAAGAGTTACCAAAAAACGTTTTCAGTTCAAAACCACATATACACACTTACGCTCCACTAGCATCGTGGATTCGTTCAATCATAGGAATATGCGCTGTAGTTATATTAATTTACGCATATGTTATGGAAGATGGCACAACTCCATGGATTCCTTACGGAGGATACACACTAGTAGCATTGCTATGCGCAATAATGCTGTGGGCATGCTTGCAAAAAGATAATTTATGCTACAAAATTCTTGGATTCGAACCATTTGAATACCTTGGAAAACGCTCTTTCGCACTATATTTAGTTCATTTCCCTCTTTTTGAGATTCTTAATCCTGCAACGCGCACAAGCTTGGCATCATGGTGGGAACAGATACTACAATTCTTATTAGCAATTGCAATTTGCGAAGTATTCTATCGCATATTTGAAATGCCGCTAATTAAGCACAAATTCTCTCTGAAAGAAGCTAATACATTAGGCTCAATAGACTCAACTATGAGCACAAATAAAGTAACGTTCGCTATTCGAGATGTTTTCATAGTAGTTTGTGCAGCGATTACAGTTGCGCTAATTATATTGCCACTTAATTGGAAAGATATTGCAAAAGAAAGATCTTTGCAATTAAGACCTGAACTATCTGCAAACATAAGCAATATACAAAATAACGAAAAATCTAATGATTCAAACAAAGAGAAAAGCAATTCACAATCTAAAAATTTGAATAATCGACATAGCAACACAATTTTCAAAGGAAAGATTGAAAATATTAAAAAGATTTCTGGATTACCTCATCCAGCTAAACATAAAGTTCTTAATCCTATTGCAGAAAAAGTGCCAGAAAATCTGAATACTTCCAATATGGAAATAGATAAGAAAAAAGGAACTTGCTCTGCAAAGCTAACAATGGTTGGAGATTCAATTACTGAAGGAGCAAAACCTTATCTTCTCAAAGAATTGCCTAACGCATTCATAGATGGAAAAGTTAGCCGACAAATCTATCACGGCGCAGACACTTATGAAAAAGATGCATCAGATGGGCATAAAGGAGATGTAGTTATTTACGCTCTTGGTACAAACGGATTGCCAAGAAACGACTCAGTGCTCCAGCATATGGTAGACGTAGCCAAAGGTAAGCCAATCTACTTTGTAACAACTAGAGTTCCACAACCATGGCAAGACGCTACGAATTCCAGATTGCGTGATTTTGCTTCACGTAATCCTAATGTTGGAATTATCGATTGGCATGGGTTAAGCAATGGCCATTCAGAATATCTAACAGATGATGGCGTACACTTAACTCCAGTCGGAGGTCCACATTACGCTCGCATGATTCGTCTTGCAATATGCGGAGGATGATTGCGTAAATAAAACTATAGGTTTATTTACAGGATTTTCCTATCAAATGGGGCTGAGCTCTCGGAGTTTCTCTCATCGCAAGATTTTTACATTGCTCTAAGAGAAACTCCGAGAGCTCTTTGCATGTTTAGTCTTTTAATCTTCGGTTAATCACTGAGATTTTTCGATTTTTCTTCTTCATTCGATGAATCACCATCGGGCTGCGAATCGACCGAGATTAAAGCAGCATAGTGCGCTTTAAGCTCCCTCGATGAGTGAGCTGGCACAGAGAGGAAGTCCAGTGGACTTCCCTGCCAGCGAAGTGTTGAGCTGTTACTGCGTGCGCGATAAAAAATTGCACTAAAAATCTCATTCAGGGCGAAAAATCTTAAATCTCTGCCTAACTAATAGCAAAGCATACTTTGTAAATAAACCTATACAAAAATTTAAAAATCAAATAAATGCATATTTAACTGCAAACTACAAGCTAAGTTTTGGGCAAAATCATAAAGCGCGTGTGAAAAATATCATCACAACATTACGATAGTGAATATGACTGAGTTGAGGACACAATGCAACAATACAGAATCTAATAACGATTCCGTAGATAAAGCATTAACATGGCATAACCCATTGCGAGATCCTAGAGATTTGCGATTAGCTCGCATCGCAGGCCCATGCAGTTTAGTAATTTTTGGCATTACAGGCGATTTAGCGCGCAAAAAACTTATGCCAGCAGTATACGATTTAGCTAATCGCGGACTTTTACCGCCAGGATTCGGACTTACTGGTTTTGCTAGACGCGATTGGACTGATGAACATTTCGTAAATTTTGTACGAGAAAATATTCAAGAACATTGCCGCACACCATTCCGTGAATCTACTTGGACAAATCTTGCGAAGGGAATACGATTTGTACGCGGAACTTTTGATGATTCACAAGCTTTTGAACGTTTAAGTAAAACAGTAAGCGAATTAGATAGAGATCGCGGAACTCGCGGAAATCATGCATTCTACATGTCTGTTCCACCATCTAGTTTCCCAGTAGTTGCAAAACAACTAGCAGCTTCCGGACTCTCCCATTCTTCTAATCACGCATGGAGAAGAGTGATAATCGAAAAACCATTCGGGCATGATTTAGCAAGCGCTAAAGAATTAGATCGCGTTGTATCGGAAGTTTTCGATTCTAATTCCGTGTTCAGAATCGACCATTATTTAGGAAAAGAAACTGTACAAAATCTTCTTGCATTTCGTTTTGCAAACTCAATGTATGAACCAATTTGGAATGCAAATTACGTTGATCACGTGCAAATAACAATGGCTGAAGATATCGGCATAGGTGGCAGAGCTGGATACTACGATGGTATTGGCGCTGCTAGAGATGTAATACAAAATCATTTACTCCAACTAATGGCATTAACAGCTATGGAAGAACCAGTTAGTTTCCGTGCAGGAGATTTAACTGCAGAAAAAACGAAAATATTATCCGCAATTCGACTTCCACAAGATTTAGCTACAAATACAGCTCGCGGACAATACTCTGCAGGATGGCAAGGATCATATAAAGCTGTTGGATATTTAGAAGAACAAGGAATAGATCCGAAAAGTACTACTGAAACATACGCAGCAGTGCGATTAGATGTTGACACTCGCAGATGGGCTGGAGTTCCATTCTACTTGCGCACAGGCAAACGCTTAGGTAAAAGAGTTACAGAAATTGCTGTAATTTTCAAAAGAGCACCACATTTGCCTTTTGAATCTACTGCTGTGCGTGAACTTGGAAGTAATGCAATTGTGATTCGCGTTCAGCCAGACGAAGGCGTAACTATGAGATTTGGAGCAAAAGTACCAGGCGGAACAGCTATGGAAGTACGCGATGTGTCTATGGACTTTAGCTATGGTCGTTCATTTACTGAAAGCTCCCCTGAAGCTTATGAACGCCTAATTCTTGATGTACTTCTTGGAGAACCACCGCTTTTCCCAACAACTAAAGAAGTTGAATTGAGCTGGAAAATTCTCGATCCTATTGAAGAATTCTGGAGCACTCTTGGAACACAGCCTCAACCATATCGAGCTGGAACTTGGGGACCTAAACAAGCAGATGATATGCTTGCTCGAGATAATCGACATTGGAGATTGCCATGATTATTGATCTTCCAGATACAAATACAAGCAAAATTGCGTCTAAAATAGACGAACTTCACGAAGAGCGAGGAGAATCTGCAACTGGACGTGTGCTCACTTTACTAATTGACACATCACTTAAAGAACTAGAACACGCTTTAGGTGCAGCAAACGCAGCAAGCAGAGAACATCCTTGCAGAGTTATTGCAATAGTTCGCGATTGGTCTAGTGAACACGCTGATGAGCGAGGAGAAATTATACCAAATCTTGATGCTCAAGTACGTTTCGGCGCAGATGCTGGAGCTGGAGAAATAATTATCTTATACCCTCATAATGGTTTAGTTAGACACCCAGATACTCTTGTTATACCTTTGCTTGTTCCAGACGCTCCGATTGTTGCTTGGTGGCCAACCAATGCGCCAGAAGATCCTGCACATGATTTACTTGGAGCAATGGCTAGTAGTCGAATTACTGACGCACAATATTCTGAAGACACTATTAAAACTGTGCAAAATTTGCGCAAAAACTGGTCAGCAAACGATGTAGATCTTTCTTGGACACGCCTTACTTTATGGCGAGCAATGTTGGCTTCTATGCTAGATCAGCCACCTCACTTGCCTATTTTGAAAGCAACCGTAACAGGACCTAATCACTATGTTCCTTTGCATTTGCTTAAGATGTGGCTAAAGATTACTTTGAATGTTCCTGTTGAAAGCATAGAAACACAAGACGCAAAAGCAATCACTTCTGTAACACTAGAGCGGGAAGATGGAGTATTGTCACTGACTCGACCAGACGGAAGCGATCAGGCAATGATTAGCTTGCCAGGACAAGCAGCACAACCAATTGCTCTTCCTATTCGCACTTTAGATGATTGCCTAAGTGAAGAATTACGAAGAATCGACCCAGATGAAATTTATGCTCAAATTGTTAAAGCAGACTGCAATAGATAGATCTAGATAAATCTAGATAGATAAACCGATCGATAGATAAATAAATAAATAAATCAAAATAAAGTAAAATAAATAAATCAATAAACATAAAGAAAAAACAATATAAAGTAAACAAGGCAAACCATGACAGACGATGTTAAATTCTCTCATAATGCAATCGTATATGGATATGATAATCGTGAAATACTTGCAGCTGTTGCAGCACAACGATTAGTTACGATTATTATGGATTCACAAAATAATGTGCAAAATCTTAATAAACCATTCCATTTACTTCTTACAGGCGGAACTGACACTATTCGCATGTTCCGCATGTTAGCAAGCAATCCTCTTCTTCCTGCAATCAATTGGAATTTAGTTCATATTTGGTGGGCAGATGAACGCTTTGTATCTTACGATAGCGAAGATCGAAACGCGCTCAAAGCTCGCGAAACGCTTCTTAACTTGCTTACTTCTAACAAAGCTTTATCAGAATCTCATATTCACGAGATGCCTTCAGATGAACGCAGTGCGGAAGAAATCTCGAATGCAAGTGATGCTGAAAATGACGCTATTTTAGATTCTGCATCACGAGAATACGAAGATGAGATTGTTGGCTTATTAGGAGAAAAACCTGTTTTTGATTTAGCTGTGTTAGGCATGGGGCCTGACGCTCATATGGCATCCCTTTTCCCAGGATTGCCGCAAGTTAATAATCGCGAGCGCATTGTTGTTGGCGTAAACCACTCGCCTAAGAACCCGCCAATGCGATTGTCGCTTACTGTTCCAGTATTGGCACGAAGTCGCAAGACTTGGTTTTTGACTGCTGGAGTTGAAAAAAGTGTTGCTTTAATGAATGTACTTTCTGAAAATGACAATCCAAAATATCCTGCGTCTTTCGCTAACGGAACAGACGAAATCTCTTGGATGACAACAGCAGAAACACTGCAAGCTGCAATTCAATAATCGCATAGATTTCACAACGCTTAGCGAAAATCTTAAAAAAGCAAATTATGTTGGCGCAATTGCGGAAATATCATGTTCGAAACATGGCGCAATTGGGAAAATTGACCCATAAAAACATGGCGCATTTGCGAAAATCTGCTTGACAAAACATGGCGCAATTGGGAAAATCTTTATAAAACTGGTGAAATATCAAGGAAAACTGCACTCAGCAACAATTGAACGAACCCAGCACAAATTTACAATCCAAGTTGTAAAAGGTACTATAAGGCAAAAAGAAAGCGTCACACGCAGAATAATAACGCATGTGACGCTTACGCAAGAATTATTTTTAGATTATATTTGTTTTAATCTTGCTTTACTTCTGAGCGATTAGGATCTGCCCACAAAGTGTGGAATACGCCTGGCTCATCAATACGACCGTAAGTGTGAGCGCCGAAGAAATCGCGCTGAGCCTGAATAAGTGATGCCGGCAAACGCTTGGAGCGCAAACCATCATAATAAGCTAGCAAGCTTGAGAATGCTGGCACAGGAACGCCATGCTCAACAGCGCGAGAAATAACTCTACGCCAAGCAGCTTGAGATCGCTCAATAGCTTCCTTAAAGTAAGGCGCAAAAAGCAAAGAAACGCTTGCTTCACCGGACTCAAAGGCTTCAGAAACACGATTCAAGAATTGCGCTCGAATAATGCAGCCACCTCGCCAAATGCGAGCAACTGCAGCCTGATCAATCTTCCAATCGTGCTCACGCGCAGCAGCAGCAATCTCATCAAAACCTTGTGCGTAAGAAACAATCTTAGAAGCATACAAAGCTTGACGAATATCTTCAATAAAAGCTTTACGCTCATCATCATTAAAATCAAAATGCACGTCCGGACCAGTCAAATCTTGGCTTTGCGCAGCCTTTCGCAAGTCAACTTGACTTGAAAGTCCGCGAGCAAACACAGCTTCAGCAATACCGGTAACAGGTATTCCGAGCGAAAGTGCAGATTGCACAGTCCAAGTACCAGTACCCTTCATTCCAGCGTGATCTACCATCATTTCAACCAAAGGCTTACCAGTTTTAGCATCTTTCTGGCGCAAAACATCAGCTGTAATTTCAATCAAATAAGAATCAAGCTCGCCTTTATTCCACTCGCTAAATACGTCAGCAATATCGTCTGACTTCATGCATAAACCGCGAAGCATTAAATCGTAGCTTTCAGCAATAAGTTGCATATCTGAATACTCAATGCCATTGTGAACCATCTTCACAAAATGACCAGCACCGTCAGTACCAATATGCGTTACGCAAGGCTCACCTTCTGCAACAGCTGCAATCGACTTCAAAATAGGACCAAGAGTTTTCCAAGATTCCTCAGTGCCACCAGGCATCATAGAAGGTCCACGCAAAGCTCCTTCTTCGCCACCAGAAACACCGCAACCAACATAATGAAGACCGCGAGCACGAATGTCACGCTCTCTACGAATAGTGTCTTCAAAATAAGAATTTCCGCCGTCAACAATAATATCTCCAGGCTCCATAGCATTCGCAAGTTCTTCAATAACAGCATCAGTAGGAGCTCCAGCTTTTACCATAATTATTGCAGTACGTGGTCGTTTCAAGGATGCTACAAATTCTTCAACAGTTTTAGATGGAACGAATGCACCCTCACTTCCATGCTCGTTCATTAAAGTTTCAGTTCTAGAATAATGACGATTGTAAACAGCAACAGTATTGCCATGATGCGCAAGATTACGCGCTAAATTAGAACCCATAGCTGCCAAGCCAACAACGCCAATATTTGCTTTAGCTTGAATTTCCGTCATTTTGTACCTCTATCTTTTGATTATCTATGACTGTTTTATGACTGTTTTATTGTTTTATGACTGTTTTATCTTTTAACACTTAACCAATCAAAATGCACGTTTTAAGTTTATCTACCTATGTGCACAAGATAAAGCATGTGCACAAGATAAAGCACATATTTAAAGATCTAACAGGAATCGCAATTTTGTGATAAAGATTACATTTTTAGTTTTGATAGAATAGCTCAAATTCCGCATAAATCTTATAAACACGCGCATTTACAAAAATTAAAAAATACTAAATATAGTGATTGACTACACAACACACCACTATAAATAGTGTTAATTGGTAGTAGACTGTTAAACCGTGCTCAGAAACAAAAGCACCAAAAGGCATCTTGAACCTAAAACTAAAAAACTCAAATACATGCAGCGAAGGGAGAAGAATCGTGACTATAACAGTTTTCACAAAGCCACATTGCCCACAATGTGATGCCACGAAACGTCAATTCACTAAACTTGGCGTAAATTTTGAAACAGTAGACTTAACTCAAAGCCCTTCAACATTAGATCAGTTGCGTGAAGCAGGATTCCGACAAGCGCCAGTAGTTATTACACCAGATTCGTCTTGGAGCGGATACCGCCCAGATTTAATTGCGCAAATTGCAGACAAACTCGAAAATTGCAATCAAGAATCAGAAAAAATCCAAGAAGCATAAAATGAGCGAGCAAGAAGAACAAGAAAACATCGCACAGCCAAGCGAGCCAGAAGCAAAAGCAAAAGGCGAATCAATTGGTGCAGTAGTGTATTTTTCATCAGTTTCCGAGAACACATTGCGATTTGTAAAAAATTGTGATTTCCCTAGCAACAACGTGAACGTGTATCGTATACCACTTAGACCGAAAGATCCAGAACTAAACGTGCGCGAACCATATGTGCTAATAGTACCAACTTATGGCGGAGGAAATATATCAAAAGCAATCCCAATACAAGTTCGTAAATTCTTAAATAACAGAGAAAATCGTTCTTTTATTAGAGGTGTAATTTCTTCCGGAAATACGAATTTCGCAGAAGCTTATTGTGCTGCAGGAAGCCAGATTGCAGGAAAGTGTGCAATTCCAAATATGTACTCGTTTGAATTAACAGGAACTCAAGAAGATATTGAAAAAGTAGCGAATGGAATACCTAAATTTTTAAAGCAATTAAAAGAAATAGAAAAAGAAACAAATAAAAGCAATAAATAAAAGCATCAAATAAATAAATAAATAAATAATAAAAAAAATAAAAATAAAAATAAAAAACAGCAGCGTTTAAAAAGTAAGCGCAACGCGTAAAAGAAAGGAATCAATCAAATGAATAGCACAGATCCGATGAGCGAATCTACTTCGCTTAATCTTGATCACACTGATACCGCAAGCATTGAATCCGATGGTAGCACAACTGGTAACAGCGCTAACAGCACAGCGCAGAGAATTCAAAACAGCCACGACTACCACGTTCTTAACGCTATGCTCGGTCTTTTTGATCCAGAAAAAGGCATTCAGTTTGATAAAGACAAGGAAGCAGAAAAGCTTTACATTTCGGATTATGTGCAAAAACATAGCATGAAATTTAATTCCACTCGTGAACGCTTGAATTATTTGATTGACAACTACTACTACAACGGCAATGTGTTCGGCAAGTACAGCGATGACTTCCTTAACAAGTTCTATGAGCATGCAGAATCTGCTCACCACACTTTTGGCACATTCTTAGGCGCTTTTAAGTTCTATACTTCATACGCTTTGAAAACTTTTGACGGCAAACAGTATTTGGAAAACTTCGCTCAGCGCGCAGCTGCCGTTGCATTGGAACTTGCAGACGGTGATGAAAAAGCAGCACTGAACTATTTGGATGAGATGCTTTTAGGTCGCTTCCAACCAGCCACACCAACATTCCTAAATCTTGGTAAAGCTCAGCGTGGCGAGGCTGTAAGCTGTTTCCTCGTGCGCTTGGAAGATAACATGGAATCTATTGCTCGTGGAATTAACTCTGCTTTACAACTTTCTAAGCGCGGTGGCGGAGTGGCTCTGCTACTTACGAATTTGCGCGAACTTGGCGCTCCTATTAAGCGAATCGAGAATCAATCTAGCGGCGTTGTGCCTGTTATGAAACTTTTAGAAGATTCATTCTCTTACGCTAATCAGCTTGGCGCTCGTCAGGGAGCTGGAGCTGTATACATTAGCGCTCACCACCCAGATATTATGCGTTTCCTGGACACTAAGCGCGAGAACGCTGACGAGAAAATTCGTATCAAATCACTTTCTTTGGGCGTTGTAATTCCAGATATTACTTTTGAGCTCGCTAAGCGTAAAGAAAAGATGGCTTTATTTAGCCCTTACGATGTTGAACGCGAGTATGGTAAGCCTTTTGCAGACATTTCTGTTACTGAACATTATGATGAAATGGTTGCAAATCCTCGCATTCACAAGAAGTACATTGACGCTCGTGAATTCTTTATGACGCTTGCTGAGATTCAGTTTGAATCAGGCTACCCTTACATTTTGTTTGAAGATACTGTCAATCGCACAAATCCTATTGAAGGTCGCATTACTATGAGCAACTTGTGCTCTGAGATTTTACAAACTCAGGAAGCAAGCACTTATAACGCAGATTTGACTTACAGTCACGTAGGTCGCGATATTTCTTGCAATCTTGGCTCTCTTAATATCGCTAAGGCGATGGATGGAAACTTGAGTACAAGCGTTGAGCTTGCTGTGCGCGCACTCACTTCTGTCTCCGAGCACACTTCGATTGATTCCGTTCCTTCAATTCGCCGCGGAAATGCTGAAGGCCACGCAATCGGCTTAGGTCAGATGAACTTGCACGGTTTCCTTGCTCGCGAACACATGCAATATGGCAGCGATGAAGCTCTTGACTTTACAGACATGTACTTTATGACAGTTGCTTACAACGCTTATAAAGCTTCTCACGCTTTGGCTGTGGAGCGCGGTCACGCTTTTGCAAGCTTTAAGACTAGCGCTTACGCTAAGCCTGCAGGCAAAGGCAACTACTTCGATAAGTACACTAACGGAAGCCGCTCGCTCGAACCTAAAACTCAAACAGTTCGTGATTTGTTTGCTCGTTTTAACGTTGCAATTCCAACCGTCAGCGATTGGGAGCAGTTGCGCGATGAGATTTTGCGCGATGGCATTTACAACGAGTATTTGCAAGCTATTCCTCCGACTGGTTCTATCTCGTACATTAACCATTCCACGAGTTCGATTCACCCGATTGCTTCCCGTATTGAGATTCGCAAAGAGGGCAAAGTTGGTCGCGTCTACTACCCTGCAGCATACATGACAAATGACAATATGCAATACTTCAAGGATGCTTACGAAATTGGCTGGAAGGCGATTATTGACACTTACGCACAAGCAACTCAGCATGTGGATCAAGGATTGTCACTCACTTTGTTCTTCCCAGACACTACAACTACTCGAGATTTAAACAAAGCTCAGATTTACGCATGGCGAAAGGGAATTAAAACTCTTTACTACATTCGTATTCGCCAGAAAGCTTTGGAAGGTACAGAAATCGAAGGTTGCGTAAGCTGCACGCTATAGTGCGTAGCGCAAAAATCTTTACGCTGTAAATCTATCTATGACAATAAATCTTAGAGCTATGAAGATTTACGCTGTAAATCTTAGCACCGTAAATCTTTAAAAGATTAAATCAAAACTTAAAAATTTTATAAAACGTAAACACAAAATCAGGAGTAATTATGACAGAACTCAGCCCAACCGAGCTCGCCCCAACTGCGCTCGACCCAACTGCGCTTAGAAGTAGCCTCGATAAGCCTTTTGGCACAAATCGCATAATCGCAGATGACGCTATGATGGCAGCTTCCATCACACCAGCTCAGTATCGCTACCATCACGGCTCGCGCGTGCGCCCAGTTAATTGGAACAATATTATTGACGACAAGGATTTGGATGTTTGGAATCGCCTTATAGCTAACTTCTGGCTTCCTGAAAAAGTTCCTCTGAGCAATGATATTCCTTCTTGGCGCTCACTCACTGACCTTGAGCGCAAGACCACTACTCGCGTTTTTACAGGATTGACTTTGCTTGATACCAGCCAGGCAACTATTGGTGAGCTTTGCCAGATTGAGCACGCTCGCACTGAGCATGAGCAGGCTATTTACACAAATATTGCTTTTATGCAATCAATTCACGCACGTTCCTACTCCTCTATTTTCTCTACTCTTTGCTCTAGCGAGGAGATTGACGAGGCTTATCGTTGGGCTGTTGGAAACGATGTTTTGCAGCAGCGCGTTACCACTGTGCTTTGCGAGTATGAAAGCGAAGATCCGCTTAAGCGTAAGATTGCAGCGACTATGCTTTCGTCACTTCTTCTTTATGCAGGCTTCTATTTGCCACTTTACTTTGCTTCTCGCGGAAAGATGATGAACACTGCTGATATGATTCGCTTGATTTTGCGCGATAAAGCTATTCACGGCTATTATTCAGGATACAAGTTCCAGCGCGGTTTGGAACTTAGGAGCGAGCGAGATCAGAAGAATCTTGAAAAGTTCACTATGAACTTGCTCGACACTTTGTACGATTTGGAAGTTGAGTATTCTGGTCAGATTTACGAAGGATTTGACTTCCACGATGACGTTTTTGACTTCGTGCGCTATAACGCTAACAAGGCTTTGATGAACCTTGGATATCCAGCAAAATACAGCGAAGAAGAAACTCATGTAAGCCCGGAAATTCTCGCGGCTTTATCTCCTGCTGCAGACGAAAATCACGACTTCTTCTCTGGATCTGGCTCAAGCTACATTATGGGCAAGTCAGTTGAAACTGATGATGATGATTGGGATTTCTAGTCGCTAACCAGTAGTCGCTTAGTTGCTTAATTACTTCGTTAATTAGTTAATCAGTTAATCACTCAGGTTGCTTATGCACTTTTCATAAGCAACCTCTTTTTTATTTAATTATTTAAGAATATTTCCGTTTTGGAACTATTTTAAATATCCGCGTACTTATGGAGTTATCGTGGCAAAAATTGCAAAAATCGCAAAATCTGCCACGATAACGCACAGATTATTTATTCTAGTTTTCTAAAAAATCTGCTTATTTTTAATAAAATCTGCAATATTTACGTGCTTAATGCCGTTACGTTTTTGTATAAGTGAATCCATGGTCATAACATATTTTTCATAATTATCATGAATAGCTTCTAAAGCCCTATACTCGCGGTCTTCTGTTTGACGACTCAGCAAAATCGTATAAGCTACTTGCGCGTAAGAATAATCCATATCTGCATTGCGCAGAATGAAATCACACTCCAACTTTCCAATACGACCAACGCTTATAGAGTATCCAAAGCTTTTAGCGTATAAGTACACAATATTTTCCAAAGTAGGACCATAGTTTATGCGATTATCCGTATTGAGAGAGTAATAAAAACTTAAATCTGCTAAGTAATACTTCTTTTCTCCGCAAAGAGCACGTTTTGATTTCATGTCGAAACGTGGGCATTCATAAATGATTTTCGCATCCAAAAGAACACGAATATACCTTGCTAAAGTAGTACGACTTATAGCTAATCCATTCTTCTTTAAAGATTCGCACAAGCTATTGATACTAGTCGTAGCGCCAAAATTGTTAATAATATAGTTACGTACAGCTTCAAATGCTTGCGTATCTTTAATTTTTACTCGAGTTTTAATATCTTTATCAAAAATTTCTTTAATAACATTACTTACATACGTTCGCTTGTCACTCATATTATCTATGGCAATAGTACGAGGGAAACCACCTTCGAGAATATAATTATTAAGCTCTTTACTAATGTCGGAATCTACTGGTTTATCATAGAATTTTTTGAAATCTTCATACTCGTCAAAACTTAGCGGAAACATCTCAAATTCAAGATATCTTCCAGTTAATTTTGTTGCTAATTCACCACTTAGCAAATAGGAATTGGATCCCGTTATAAAAATAGAATATCCGCCTTCTTCTCGAAAGCCGTTTAATACTTCTTCAAATCCTTTAACATTTTGTATTTCATCTAGAAACACGTATTTTAAGCCACTAGTATTAGTAAGTTTTTCTATAAGAAAGTCAAGCTGATCGGCTGATTTTACGTTTCTGTATTCGCGTTTATCAAGATTTATATAAATAATATTAGATTCTGGAACTGGATTACTTCGTTCTTTAAGCTCATCAATAATTGTTCGCATAAGACTTGATTTGCCACATCTGCGAATTCCGGTAATCACTTTTATAAGATCGCTATCATCGTAAAACGCGCGAATTTTGCTAAGATACTTTTCGCGGCGATACAGTTTTTCTTGATTCACGGTCATAGCAAAATCCTTTTACAAGAGCCAAACGCCTTTTTCGTATTGGCGTATGAGTTATATTATATCGCAAAAACCGAGTTATCGTGGCAGTTTTTGCTAATTTTGCAATTTTTGCCACGATAACTTGTTATTTTGTAATAATTGTGTACACAATGGTGCTACTTTGGTATTACGTTGGGTGCTGTAGGTCTGTTATAATAAAGCAAAGCATGAATAACAAATTTATGATTTTGAGCTTAAAGGAAACGACATGACTTCTACAAAAACAGCTAGAACAGGCAGATTAAGTGTAAGAGTTAATCCAGAAATACGAGATAGTGCATCGCAAGTTCTTGAACATTATGGTCTTGATATGAGTTCAGCAGTCAACCTATTCTTGTATCAGATTGTAAATACGCAACGTTTCCCATTTTCACTTGAAAGTTCTACATATGAGCACGCTATTGATGAAGCTATGAAAGAAAAACCAATAGCTGCAGGCACTGTAGACGATTTTGCTGAGCTGATGCGCAATGCCTAAACCGCCATTTTATAGTCCAATCTATCTGCGAGATGTTAAGAAATATAAGCAGAAGCATTACGATATTGAGCAAGTAATCAATATTGTGAGACTTATTTGCAATGGTGCAGATTCTCGCGAGCTTGCAACTTATAGAGATCATATTCTTAAAGGCTCATACAAAGGCGTGCATGAATTGCATGTGTCTGCAGATGTTCTACTGTTGTATCAAGTTAAAGAAGATTGCATTATATTTCTACGCTTAGGATCTCACGACGACTTATTCTAGTTAGCAAAAACTGCCACGATAACATGCGACTGCGTTGATTATATTGAAAAATAATATAATTTAGATTATTATAATTACGATTATAATAATCGCGATTATAATAGCTTGAGTACAATTTAGGCAGCTATAAGATGCACTGAAAAATATTGCAATTATTGGCATAGCAGCAGGTGGAATATGGTTTTTGTCGGCAGGAAAGACGAGTTACAGGTACTTGAAAAACTGTATGAAAACAGCAAGCACTCGTTCCAGATGGCAATAGTTTATGGTCGAAGACGAATAGGAAAAACTTCGCTTATTTCACAATTTTGTAAAAATAAGCACGCAATACTTTTTACTGCTAGCGAGCAAACTAATATTGAGAATTTGCGCGATTTCTCTCGCACTGTATATGATTTCTTCAATCTCCCCGCAACTACAGGATCATTTAACAATTGGAACGATGCTCTTGATTTTATTGCACAACAATCTAACAACGCAGATCAGAACGCTTCTCAATCTCCACTTATTCTAGTTTTCGATGAATTTCCTTACGCAGCTCAAGCAGATAAATCCTTAGCGTCAACATTCCAAATTGCGATAGATCATAAATTTAAGAATGCAAACATGACTCTTATTTTGTGCGGCAGTAACGAAGGATTCATGGAAAGTGAAGTGCTTGGTAAGAAGAGTCCGCTTTATGGAAGACGTACAGCGCAGGTTCGGTTGCAACCATTTAATCTTTTTGAAGCAGCTGAGCTTATGCCAAATAATGCTACTTGGGAAGATAAAATCAACTATTTTGCATCCCTTGGAGGAACACCATACTATATTGAGCAGTTGGATGATAATTCTACGTTTGCGGAAAATCTTGAGCAATTATGCTTTAACATTTCAGGAATTTTGTACGCTGAACCAGACATGCTTATGCGCCAAGAATTGCGCGATCCTTCAACGTACAATAGTGTGCTAAATGCCCTCGCTACGGGATGCAATACTCCGACTTTAATATCGGATCGTATTGGATTGCCAGCTACATCAGTGAACGTGTATTTAAAAACATTAGAAGGACTTGGGCTGATTGAAAGAAATATTCCATTTGGCATGAATCCACTTAATTGTAAAAAAGGATCATGGCAGATTTGTGACCCATTTTTTGCGTATTGGTATAGGTTTGTTGCTCCTAATAAAGGATTGATTGAACGCGGACTTTCACACGCTGCCACAAGTAGCGTTCTTGGTGGTGAGCATGAAGTGTTTAGTACTTTTGTAGGTCAACAGTTTGAGAAAATGTGCGAACAGTGGATTGTGCACCAATGCAAAATTGGTGGAATGGACTTTTTGCCAACTAAGTTAGGTAAATGGTGGGGTGCCGATCCTTTTGCTCGTGAACAAACTGATATCGATATTGTTGCGCAAGACGATATTAACAAGCAACTTCTTATTGCAGAATGTAAGTGGCGTAATAATCTCAACGAAGCTGAAACAGTGAGCAAGTTGCTGCAGCACGCAACTTTAGTTGAGAATGCAAAAAATCGCGACTATAAGAAAATATTTATGCTTTTTACAAAGTATCCAACTTCTTACAATCCTCGTCATGCTAAAACAAGCATCAACTTTGT
>NZ_CAMYOS010000005.1:0-125459 GCF_947280595.1 uncultured Gardnerella sp.
TTTTGTGCGTAAATAAGGTTGATCGTCCAGATGCTCGTATTGAAGAAGTTGTTGGAGAATCTACTGATTTATTGCTTGGCTTAGCTCAAGATGTTGTTGAAGAAGGAATTGATCTTGATCTCGATGCTTTGCTTGATTTACCAGTGATTTATTGTGCTGCAAAAGCTGGATATGCTTCTGTAAATCAGCCAGAAAATGGAGCTCTTCCAGATAACGATAATTTGGAGCCTTTGTTTGATTCTATTATTTCCAATATTCCTGCTCCGCAATACGATGAAGGCTCTCCTCTTCAGGCTCATGTTGCAAACATTGATTCCTCTGATTTCCTTGGACGTTTGGGCTTAGTGAGAATTTACAACGGAACTTTGGAGAAGGGTAAGACTTACGGTCTTTCCCGCGTTGATGGTTCTATTGAAAACTTCCGTGTTTCCGAGCTTCTTCGCACTCAAGGTTTGGAGCGTACTCCTGTGCCTTCAGCTGGTCCTGGAGATATTGTGGCTGTTGCTGGTGTGAATGATATTATGATTGGCGAAACGATTGTTGATCAAAATGATCCAAAGCCACTTCCATTGATTCATGTTGACGATCCAGCTATTTCTATGACTTTCGGTGTAAATGATTCTCCTCTTGCAGGAACTGAAGGCAAAGATCATAAGCTTACTGCTCGTATGATTAAGGATCGTTTGGATCGAGAGCTAATTGGTAATGTTTCTATTAAAGTTATTCCAACTGATCGTCCAGATACTTGGGAAGTTCAAGGTCGTGGCGAGCTTGCGTTAGCTGTTTTAGCTGAGCAAATGCGCCGTGAAGGATATGAGCTTACAGTTGGTCGTCCTCAGGTTGTTACTAAGACTATTGATGGCACGATTAACGAGCCTATGGAAAGCACAACAATTGACGTTCCAGAAGAATATATGGGTACTGTTACGCAGCTTATGGCTGATCGTAAAGGTCGCATGGATTCTATGAGTAACCACGGTTCTGGCTGGGTTCGTTTGCAATTTACTGTGCCTTCACGCGGACTTATTGGTTTCCGTACAGCTTTGCTTTCTGCTACTCGTGGAACTGGTATTGCAAGTTCTATTTCTGCAGGTTACGCTCCGTGGGCTGGTCAAATTGTTACTCGCCAGAACGGTTCTATGGTTTGCGATCGCAAAGGTGTTGCAACTCCTTATGCTATGCAACGCTTGCAAGCGCGAG
This sequence comes from uncultured Gardnerella sp., assembly GCF_947280595.1. Lineage (NCBI taxonomy): Bacteria > Bacillati > Actinomycetota > Actinomycetes > Bifidobacteriales > Bifidobacteriaceae > Gardnerella > uncultured Gardnerella sp. The sequence goes on from NZ_CAMYOS010000005.1 coordinate 1,201, forward strand.
GTGTCTTCTTCGTAGATCCGCAAAGCCCAGTTTACGAAGGTCAAATCGTTGGTATTAACAACAAGCCAGACGAGTTGGATGTAAACATTACTCTTGCTAAGCACATGACTAACATGCGTTCTTCAACTGCTGATGTTCTCGAAACTTTGACTCCGCCAATCAAGATGAGTTTGGAAGAGTCGCTTGACTTTGCTAATGAAGACGAGTGTGTTGAAGTTACTCCTGAATCTATTCGTGTACGCAAGATTATTTTGAGTCGTGACGAGTGGTATAAGTGGCGTGCAAAGCAGCGCCGTCAGAATAATGCTGCGTGATTTTATATAGTTTTATTTGGTTTATAAATAAAATGCGCGTAATTTATGTATTGAATTGTAATTTTGCATAAGTTATGCGTGTTTTATATTTTGTAGCGGTAGGTATTGTTATGAGCGTAAAACCTTGGTCGCATAATCTTCCTATTTGGGGTAGATATGCTGTTACTTTGTTATCGGCTATTTTATGCGGATTGATTGGCACGTTTTCTCATAGAGTTGGTGCTGTAAGCAATATTCCTATTGGCTTAATTGTAGCTTTATTGCTAATAAGTTTATCTGCTTGGTGTGCAAGGTCTAGGACGGCAATGCTGGGACTTTTAGCTCATACTGTATTCAGTAGTGCTGTTGCGTGGATTTTAGCTTTAAGACTTATTGGTACTGCTGTGATAGTTCCAGTTGGGTTTAGTGGACAACTTCCGTGGCTTTCTCAGCATGCAGGATACATATGGCTTTATGGCGTGATTTTAATTCAACTAATTATGTTGATTCTTCCATCTAAATGGTTTGTTATTAAATCTAGCGTGTCACTATCTGCACAATCCGAAAAATCAGCTTTTGATGAATCTGTTTCTGATGAATCATCTTCTGATTCAAAGAGTTCTTTAAAATAAGCTTTTGATGAATTGGTTAATTGAACAAATCATCTAATGATCTTGAAAAGTAAAGTTACTTTATAATATAAAAATGGATTTTAGATATTACTCTAAAATCCAGTGTTAAAGAAAAAATCCAGATATTTTTTACTATTTTTCTTGATCGCGATTTTCAAGTATTTTATCGACTAATTCATGTTTTGCATCGATTTGATTGCTAAAACCTGGGCGAATGTCTAATTTAAGCAAAACTCCTGTGCGATATCCTTTTTCAACTAATACCATTGTTGCGTCTTTCACAACTCGCATAACATCATCGAATTCGCCTTCAATATTTGTAAACATTGCATTTGTTTCGTTTTTTAATCCAGATTCTCGTATTACTTTTACTACATCTGCAACGTATGTGCTAAGTTCTTCTCCAACTCCACTAGGAGCAACACATAAAGCTGCTACTGTGTTAGTTTTATGCTCGTTTTTAGTTTGTGTATCATCTGTATTAGTCATATCCGTAATCCTTTCAAAATATTTGCATAAAATTTACGTTCACTTTCATAATATACGCATGCTATGTGTTAAGAAAATTGTGTGATTGAATAGTGTGCTTACAAGAATAGTCCATGTAAGACTTTGTAAATATTTATATATTTATTTTTGTATATTTATATGTGCTTATAATCCTTCTTGCATATTTGCTTATGCGTATAGCTTATTTGACAGTCATTTAGCGCGTTTTGCTAGTTTTGGGTTGTTTTTTGCTGGTTTGTTACTTGTGTTTAATTTGTTTTTGGCTAGTATTCGTGCGTATAGAGAACTAAAAGCCTGATTAAAATTATGTTTCGCGTCACAGGGTTTTTCTATAATAAACACCGTTTTCACCCAGATTTCTTAAATTTTCATGAAAAAGGTGTATTGTGGCTGTTTCTAAGCTTGATGAAGTTGTGTCGTTGGCTAAGCGTCGCGGATTTGTGTTCCCTGCTGGCGAAATTTATGGTGGTACGCGTTCTGCGTGGGATTATGGTCCATTGGGCGTTGCATTGAAAGATAATATCAAGCGCGAATGGTGGCGTTACATGGTAACAACGCGCGGAGATGTAGTCGGTGTAGATACTTCTGTGATTTTGCCTTCACAAGTTTGGGTTGCGTCTGGTCACGTTTCTGTGTTTAATGATCCTTTGATCGAGTGCTTGAATTGTCATAAGCGTCATCGTGCAGACAAGTTGGAAGAATCTTATGCTGAAAAGCACGGCGATAAAATGCCAGAAAATGGTTTAAAAGATATTGCTTGCCCAGATTGTGGAACTCGAGGGAACTGGACTGAGCCGCGTGACTTCAACATGATGCTTCGCACTCATTTAGGTCCTGTTGAAGATGAAAATAGCTTGCATTATTTGCGCCCAGAAACAGCTCAGGGAATTTTCGTTGACTTTAAAAACGTCATGACTTCAACTCGCCAGAAGCCTCCTTTTGGTATTGCAAATATTGGTAAGTCTTTCCGTAATGAAATTACTCCTGGAAACTTTATTTTCCGCACTCGCGAGTTTGAGCAGATGGAAATGGAGTTCTTTGTAGAGCCTGGAACTGATGAAGCTTGGCATCAATATTGGATTGATACTCGCGTTCGTTGGTATGTTGATTTGGGAGTCAATCCTGAGAATTTGCGTATGTATGAGCATCCTAAGGAGAAGCTCAGCCATTATTCAAAGCGTACTGTAGATATTGAATACAAGTTTGGTTTCCAAGGATCTGACTGGGGAGAGCTTGAAGGTATTGCAAATCGTACTGACTATGATTTGTCTGCGCATTCGAAGCATTCTGGTGAGGATTTGAGTTACTTTAATCAAGCTACTGGCGAAAAATACGTGCCTTACGTTATTGAGCCTGCTGCTGGTCTTACTCGCTCGCTTATGGCATTCTTAGTTGATGCTTATGACGTTGATGAAGCTCCAAATACTAAGGGTGGAGTTGATAAGCGTACAGTTCTTCGACTCGATCCGCGATTAGCTCCTGTTAAGGCTGCAGTTTTGCCATTGAGCAAGAAGCCAGAATTACAATCGGTTGCTCAAGATTTAGCTGCAGATTTGCGTCAGCACGACTGGGTTATTGACTACGATGAAGCTGGCGCTATTGGCCGCCGCTACCGCCGTGAAGACGAAATTGGCACTCCTTTGTGCGTAACAGTTGATTTTGATACTTTGGAAGATCATGCTGTTACTATTCGCGAGCGCGATACTATGAGTCAAGAGCGTGTTTCTCTTGATAAAGTTGCTGATTACGTGGCTGGCCGCATTAACGAGAAGCGTGTTAAGTATCCTCAAGGTCCTGTGGAAATTGTTGGTACTCGTGCTGCTGATGGTGCTATGGATGTTGCTAAAGAAGCAGGAGAGGATGAATCTCAGCCTGTTAAGATTGCTCAAGCTGGTGGCTTGTACTAATCAAATGGTGACTTGTACTAATCAAATGGTGACTTGTACTAATCAAATACAGCTTTCATGCTAATCATTTGAAATAAACTTTAATAAAGCATATTTATAAACACAACGAATGGAGATTATAGCAATATGAATTTTTCTATAAAACCAGTAGATTTAGGTAAAGTTCATATTGCTACTCCTGTTGTGCTTTCTCCAATGGCTGGTATCACGAATTGGCCTTTTCGTGTTATTTGCAAGGAATACGGTCATGACGGGCTTTACGTTGCAGAAATGATTACAGCGCGTGCTCTAGTTGCAAGAAACCCAAAAGCTCTTAGACTTTGTCGTTTTGCTCCTAGTGAAAAAGTGCGTTCTCTTCAACTTTATGGAGTGAATCCATCTATTGTGGAGCTTGCTGCTCGTATTGTAGTTGATGAAAATATGGCGGATCATGTTGACTTAAACTTTGGTTGCCCTGTGCCTAAAGTTACGCGTAAAGGTGGCGGATCTGCTCTTCCTTGGAAAACAGATTTATTGCAAGAAATTTTGCATCGCGTTGTAAGCGTGTGCGAGCCAGCAGGAATCCCAGTTACTGCTAAATTCCGTGTTGGTATTGATGATTCTCATGAAACGTTTATTCAAGCTGGTCATATTGCGCAAGAAGAAGGTTGTGCTGCTGTAACTTTGCATGCTCGAACTACTGCTGAATATTATGGTGGTCATTCAGATTGGAATCGTATCGCTCAGCTTGTAGAAGCTCTTGATATTCCTGTTTTTGGAAATGGTGACATTTGGGGTGCAGATGATGCGCTAGAAATGTTTAAGGAAACAGGCTGTGCTGGTGTTGCTATCGGTCGCGGTTGTCAGGGTAGACCATGGTTGTTTGCTGATATTCTAAACGCTTGTAATGGTAGTAGTGAGCGTGTTAATCCAACTCTTGCAGAGGTTTGCAATGTGATTCTTCATCATTTGGAATTGCTTGTTGAATTTTATGATGGCGATGAGCGCATGGCTGTTCATGATTTACGAAAACATATCGCATGGTATCTTAAAGGATTTCCTGTTGGAGGCGGAACTCGCAAAAACTTTATGGAATGTGAGTCTGTTGAAGATGTTAAGCGCAATATTGATTTGTTAGATGGTTCGTTGAAGTTGCCTGAGCGAGTTTTAGACACGCCGCGCGGAAGAATACGATTTGCTAAAAAAGTTCACTTGCCTTATGGCTGGTTGGATTCGCGTAAAACATCTCACGAAGAGCGTGAAGAGCTTTTTGGGGACGATCCTATGGATGCTAGTTATTAAATTTTATTAGTATTTTCAAGGGTTTTCTGCATTTTGTGAAGAATGATAAACTTTTGTTTACGCATCTAAACTTATATAAGCAAAAACGCAATAATAATTTGCGTATAGGAAGGTGTATTATCTGACTAGGTGATTTTTTTAAGTTTTATTAGTAAAAAGTCGCCATTATCGAGCGTTTTGCGCTAAAGTATTGCGTAAACGTGCTTGAGTGACAGGAGACAACGGTGAGCGAGATTGCCCAGACTGACAATTTCAACGACAAAACCATCATTAAGGTAGTCGGCGTCGGTGGTGGCGGCGGTAATGCCGTCAACCGAATGATCACCGAGGGCTTACAGAATGTAGAGTTTGTAGCTATAAATACAGATGCTAAAGATTTGATGCGCTCGGATGCTGACGTAAAGATTTCATTATCAGACGCTTCTAGTAGAGGACTTGGAGCTGGAGCAGATCCTGAAAAGGGTGCTAAAGCTGCTCAAGATCATCAATCCGATATTGAAGAGGCATTAAAGGGCGCCGATATGGTGTTTGTTACTTGCGGCGAAGGTGGTGGCACTGGTACTGGTGCTGGTCCTCTTGTTGCTCGTGCAGCTCATCAGCAAGGTGCATTGACTATTGCTGTAGTCACTCGTCCATTTAGCTTTGAGGGCCCTCAGCGTGCTGCTTCTGCAAATCTTGGTATTGAAAATCTTCGTAAAGAAGTTGATGCTTTGATTGTTATTCCTAACGATCGTTTGTTAGAAGTTTCTGATCGTGCTATCGGAATAATCGATGCTTTTAAGTTAGCTGATACTGCTTTGCTTTCAGGTGTTCGTGGAATTACAGATATTATTTCAACTAATTCATATATTCATGTTGATTTTTCTGATGTAACAGCAATTTTGCGCGGTGCTGGCACAGCATTGTTTGGAATAGGTGCTGCTAAAGGTGAAGATCGTGCAACTCAGGCTGCTGAGATTGCTATTAGTTCTCCTTTGCTTGAAGAAAGCATTGAAGGCGCTCATGGTGCTTTGATAAATATTGCTGGTCCTTGCGATTTGAAGTTGCAAGAAGCATCTGCTGCTACTGAATTGGTTCGTAAAGCAATTCATCCTGAAGCTCAAATTATTTGGGGTCTTTCTTTGGATGACGCTTACGGTGATGAAGTACGTGTTACTGTTATTGCTGCTGGTTTCGATGCTCATTGCAAGAAGGATGATTCTGGTTTAGCTGGTAAGTTTGTAGATATGCAAGCTGGCGTTGATCATGTTGCTCCAGCTCAATCAACATCTCAGGTTTCTGCTCAACAGCAGCAAGCGCAATCGCGTCCACAAACGCAAGCTACAACGAATGCTCCTTCTATGTTTGAAGAGCCTGCTGCTAATCGTTATGAAGCGCCTGCGCCTTCTGCTCAACCTGCTGAAGAACCAGATGAATTAGATATCCCTGATTTTCTGCGCTGAAACTTAATAGAGGAGGGTTGTTAAATGGCTGGATTAGTAAATCACTTAATGTCATATATGGGCATGTCAGACGTACAAGACGATGATGTGATTGAATCTGAAGAACAAGATAAATCGTTTGATAACGATTATTCTGTAGCTCCAGTTAGTATTCAGCATGATGATACTTCTCGCAGTAGGGATACGTTTTCTAGATCTAGCGGAGCTAATCGTATGAGTAGAATTACTACTATTCATCCTAAGTCATATGATGATGCGCAAATGGTCGGCCGTGCTCTTCGAGATGGTACTCCTGTTGTTTTGAATCTTACAGGTGTTTCAGAATCAATTGCGTATCGTATTGTTGATTTTTCGGCTGGTGTTGTGTTTGGTGTTGGTGGTTCTATTGAACGAGTAACTCCGAGAGTATTCTTACTAAGCCCTTCTCAAGTAAATATTAAGGTTGAAAGTACTGCTAAGAGCAATTCAGCCAGGGATTTATTTGCGGACTAGACTGTTAGCAAATCGCATTAACATATGTTGATTTGATTGCAGCACAATTTAATATTTATTTTATGTAAGGCAATGCTTTTGTTAAAATGCATTGCCTTATGTTTTTAAATATCGCTTTTTATTGTTCACGAAGTTTTCTGTGGGGGGGGGGCAGGTTCTTTGCCTATAGCACAGTTTTTTCATACAGTAATAGTATACAATCTGTTTAACTTAACTTACAAAATCACATATAATTAAAGACTACGAATATAAATTGATGGAGTTTACTTAGATAATATGATTAAAATTTTGTTATTTTTTATAGTACTTGTGTTATCTCTACTTATTGACGCGTATATGACAATACTATTTTTGCGAGTTATTTTTGATTGGTTGCATGTATTTTTCCCTTCATTGCGTTTTAAAGGTGTGTTAAGTATTATTCTTCGCGTTATTTACTATCTTACAGATCCGCCTTTAATGTTTTTAAGACGTTATATTCCTCCTATGAATATGGGTAGAATAAGTTTTGATACGTCATTTATTGTTTTGTATTTTGCTTTGATAGTTCTGAAAAATCTTATTTATTTTCTATAAATAATTTCTAGCGTGTAGATTATTGAAGTTAGTAGTGATTTTAGATGAGAGTTTGAGTCGTGATCTTGATACTAAGATTACAAGAAATGAATAATATGTAGCGCGAGCAATGCTTGAAGAATCCTAAAAAATAATGGATTTAGTGTAGGATTTCCTAGTTATTATCTAAAAATAAATTAGATATGAAAACAAATATTATTTGTAATTTTATTTTTAATACTCGTGTTTTGATGTAATTGGTGACTCAACGTGGTAGCATCAAAGAGATATATATCTTGGAGCATCGTCCCCAAAAGTGAGGTGTAATGCATTATGACTCTTTTAACGCCTAAAGATATTCGAGAGCATACTTTTCAAATTGTTCGTTTTAAAGGCGGATATGACGTTGACGAAGTTGACGATTTTTTGGATCAAGTAACTGAAACTATTGAAGCTCTTGGTCAGCAAGCTGTTCAGGGGCTTGGTGCTTCTACTCAGTCGCTAGGTCAGGATGTTGCTGGATTAAATAAAAAGATTGCTGAGCTTACTTCTCAAGTTGCATCTTTGAATGAAGAAAATGAGTCTTTGCGCGCATCTTCACAGCAAAATTCAGATAAAGAAGATGTTGTTTCTGCAAAGCTTAGTGAAGCTGAAGAAAGTAATCGCGCGTTGTCTGTGCAAAACGAGCAGCTTAAAGAACAGCTTGATGCTATGAGCAATCAAATTGATCAGCTTACAGCACAAGCAGCTAAGTCTGATAATGACGATAAAGCTCAAGCTCAGGAGCTTGAATCAGCTAAGCGTGAACGTGATGATTTCCGCGCTAATAGTGAGAATTTGAGTCGTGAGCTTGATTCTATTCGTCAACAACTCGTTGTAACGCAACAAGAAAATGTTAAAGTTCAGGATTTGACTCGTCAACTTGAAGAATCTCGTCAGCGTGAAGAGCAATTGCGTCAGCAGGTTTCAAAGTTAGAGCCTAATACTGAAACTGGTAGCTTGCAGAAAATTGCTGGAGCTGGCGCTGAAGCAGTAGGTTCTGAACCAGAGCGTGCTACAGCAATGTTGACTCTTGCAATGCAATTGCATGATCAATATGTTGATAAAGGTAAAGCTAAAGCTCAGCAGATTGTTGAAGAAAGCCAAGCTCGTTATAACGAAGTTATTGCTAAGGCTGATGATTATTCTAATCGCACTCGTTGCGAAGCAGACGCGTATAGCAAGCAGACTCGTGATGATGCTGATGATTATTCTGCACGTACTCGTTCTGATGCTGATGCTTATGCTGCTCGTGCTCATAATGAAGCTGATGCTTATTCTGGCAAGGTTCGTCAAGCTGCAGATGATTACTCTAAGCAAGTTCATGATCAAGCAGATCAATATGAAGCAGAAGTTCAGCATCGTGCTGCAGATTACGATGCAGATACTCGTACTAAGGCTGATGCTTATGCTCGCCAAGTTCGTGAGAATCTTGAGAAGCAAACTAAGGTTATTGAGGGCAACATTCAGAGTCTTAAGCAATTTGAAACTGAATATCGTACTCGCTTGACTGATTTCCTTGGTCAGCTTGTTGCTCAAGTTTCTGACGAAAACGCATATGCTGCTCTTGGTCAGAAGCAGACTTCGAATGAAGATAAGCAGGAATAGTTTTAAAGACTAGCGTAACTTTTAAATGTTTTCGCTTTTAAGTCGATTCTATTTCTATTACAGATCGGATAAAAATTGACGCATAGAGATGTGCGTGTGGAACGGCTGCGTGTTCGCGCAGCCGTTTTTGCACTAATTGTTTTTGCTGGCGTAGCATTAGATCGAATAACTAAAATTTGGGCTTTAGCAACGCTTAGTGATGGGAGAAAAGTAGAGATTCTTCCACATTTGCTTTCTTTAACTCTTGTACGAAATCCTGGAGCATCTTTTGGTTTAGGATCCTCTTTTACATGGGTTATTAGCATATTAGCTTGTGCTGCTTGTGGTGCAATGATAGCTGTTCTTAAGCGCACGAAATCTTTGTATTGGACTTTTGCGCTTGCTTTAGCTTTTGCTGGAGCTTTTGGAAATCTTATAGATAGAGCGCAATACGCTGATGGCTTTTTGGACGGAAAAGTCGTAGATTTTATAAATTACGGCTGGTCTGTTGGTAATGTTGCAGATATTGAACTTTTCGTTGCAGCTCTTTATATAGTTTTGCTTGTTTTTGTTGGACTTCCTCTTGTGGAAAAAAGTGATAATACGATTAAGGATTTTGCGGAGTCTAATAAGTCTAAGGATTCTGAAGATTCTGATAAGTCTGATTCGTTTAAGAATAAATTTGCAGATTCTGATTCTTTAGATAATGATTCTAAAGAATCTTGTATAGATACTCATTTAGATAGTGAATTATAGAGAGCGTGTATGAGCGATTCTTTATTGCCGATTCCTAGTGAACTCGTTGGAAGTCGTTTTGATATAGCATTATCAAAAATGATAAGTGTTTCTAGAGCAAATGCAATATCTTTAATTGATAGCGGGCAAGCAAAAATTGCAGATAAAAAATCTCATAAATCATCTATTTTGCAAAATGGCGATTTAATTATACTTTCTAAAAAAGAAGATATAGTTTCTAAACCTGTTTTGTGTAATATGCAAATCGTGTATAACGATGATGACATTGTAGTCGTAGATAAGCCTGTAGGAGTGGCTGCTCATGCAGCTGCTGGATGGCAAGGTGCAACTGTAGTAGAAAACCTTCTTGCTATGGGCATAAATATTAACGTAACAAAATGCGAATCTTATAGACGAGGAATAGTAAGTCGATTAGATGTTGGTACTAGTGGACTTATGCTAGTGTGCAAATCTGATTTAGCTTATGAAGTTATGAAACAGCAGTTTAAAAATCATGATGTTATAAAAATCTATCATGCTTTAGTGCAAGGAAATATTAAACAAGATAAGGCTACTATTGATGCTCCAATTGGTAGAGCAAAAGTTTGCGATTTTCGTTTTACTGTAACTGAATCAGGAAAGCCTGCGATTACACATTGGGATGTTATAGAGCGCTTTAGGGGAGCTACTTTAGTAAAAGTTAATTTAGAAACAGGTAGAACGCATCAAATTCGCGTTCATTTCTCGTCAATAGGACATCCTGTTGTTGGGGACCCTATGTATGGAGCAAATCCTCAATTAAGTAAGACTTTGGGGCTTTCTAGGCAGTGGCTTCATGCAATGACTCTAAAATTTAAGCATCCTCGTACGAATAAATTGATTGTTTTAGAGTCAAAATATCCTTCAGATTTGCAACACGCTTTGCAGGCCGTGCGCCAATTATGAAAGAGAGCATATTTATAAAACAGGTCATATTGAATCTATAAAATAGCGACTATGACACATCCAGAAACTTCTTTTGTTCACTTGCACAATCATACGCATTATTCGCTTTTAGACGGTGCTTCTAAGATTCCAGATCTAGTTGCGCGCGCAAAAGAGTTAGGTATGCCAGCTATTGCGATTACAGATCACGGAAATATGCATGGCGCATACGAAATGTGGAGCACTGCTGTAAAGAACGGTATTAAGCCTATTATTGGAATAGAAGCTTATGTTACTCCAGAAACAGCTCGTCAAGACAAAAGCCGAGTTCATTGGGGAACTGAAGAACAAAGAAGTGACGATGTTTCTGGCGGTGGATTGATTACACACATGACAATGTGGGCTCAAAATGATGAAGGACTCGAGAATCTTATTAAAGCGTCTTCTATAGCTAATCTTGAAGGTCTTGTTATGAGATATCCTCGTATGGATAAAGACTTGCTTTCAACTTATTCTAAAGGCGTTATAGCGTCTTCTGGATGCCCATCTGGAATTATTCAAACTCGTCTTCGTCTAGGACAATTTGATGAAGCTCTTAGAGCAGCTGGAGAGTTTCAAGATATTTTTGGGAAAGATAACTTTTTCATAGAATTGATGAATCACGGTCTTTCTATTGAAACTCGAGTTACAAAAGATTTGCTTGAGATTTCTAAGAAGTTGAATGCTCCTCTTCTTGCTACTAACGATTTACATTATGTTCGAGAAGAAGATCGTGAATCACAAGATGCAATGCTTTGTATAAATTCTGGTTCTAGACTAGACGATCCAAATCGTTTTAAGTTTGACGGTTCTGGGTATTACTTAAAGTCTGCAGAGCAAATGCGTGAGCTTTTTAAAGAATTCCCTGAAGCTTGTGATAATACTTTAGAAATTGCTCGTAGATGCAATGTTATGTTTGATGACGGTGAAGATGGCGCTTTTATGCCAAAATTTGACTGCCCTGAAGGTTGGGATGAAACTTCGCTGTTTCTTAAAAAAGTAGAAGAAGGTTTGGAACGTAGGTATGACAATAACGTTCCTATTGAAGTGCTTAAACAAGCAGACTACGAGTGCGGCGTTATATGTCAAATGCAATTCTGCGGATACTTCCTTGTTGTTGCAGATTATATTAACTGGGCTAAAGAGCATGGTGTTATGGTTGGTCCTGGTCGAGGAAGTGCAGCAGGCGCGATGGTTGCGTATGCAATGGGAATCACCGAATTAGATCCTATGAAGCATGGTTTGATTTTTGAACGATTCTTGAATCCTGAGCGCGTGTCTTTACCTGATATTGACGTTGATTTTGACCCTGATGGACGAGCTAAAGTTCTTGAATATGTTGGTGAAAAGTATGGTAAAGATAAAGTAGCACAATGTGTTATTTATGGAACTATTAAAACTAAGCAAGCTCTTAAAGATGCTGCTCGAATAATGGGTTACGAGTTTTCAGTTGGAGAAAAAATAACGAAAATTTTACCTCCTGCAAAAAACGGTAAAGATATGAGTTTGCGTGAGATTTTTGACGAAAATTCTAAGCGTTATGCTGAAGCTCGAGAATTCCGTGAAATGTATGGTTCAGATGAAGATATAAAGAAAATTACAGGAGAAGCAAGAGGTATTGAAGGTTTGATTCGTCAAACTGGTGTGCATGCTTGTGCAACAATAATGGGATCTGAGCCTATAACTAATACTTCTCCTCTTCTTGAACGTACTGATGGAACTATTACAACAACTTTTGAATATCACACTTGCGAAACTCTTGGCTTAGTTAAGATGGACTTTTTGGGTCTTTCTAACTTAACTGTTATTAGAGATACTATTCGAAATGTTGAGAATAATCGTCATACAAAAATTGATTATACGAAAATACCTTTAGACGATAAAGAAACTTACAAACTTCTTGCAAGAGGAGATACTTTAGGAGTTTTCCAGCTTGATTCTGATGGTATGCGAGCTCTTCTTCGTACTTTAAAGCCAGATAATTTTAACGATATTTCGGCTTTGATTGCGCTTTATAGGCCAGGTCCTATGGATATGGATTCTCATACAAACTATGCTAAACGTAAGAATGGTTTGCAAAAGATTACGCCTATTCATCCAGAAGTTGCAGAGCCATTAAAAGATGTTCTAGGCGAAACTTATGGTTTGATTGTTTATCAAGAGCAGGTGCAATCTGCTGCGCGTATTTTAGCAGGGTATAGCCTTGGTAAGGCAGATGTTTTGCGTCGAGCTATGGGTAAGAAGAAGCCAGAAGTGTTGGCTAAAGAGAAAATCCCGTTCTTTAAAGGTATGCAAGAGCATGGGTATTCTAAAGAAGCTGCTCAAGCTGTGTGGGATGTTTTAGTTCCATTCTCTGGTTACGCGTTTAATAAAGCTCATTCTGCTGCATACGGTTTGATTTCATATTGGACTGCTTACTTAAAAACGCATTATCCGGTTGAATTTATGGCTGCGTTACTCCAAAACGAACGTACGAATAAAGATAAGACTGCACTGTATTTAGGTGAAGCAAGGCGCATGGGAATTCGCATTTTACCTCCTGATGTTAATGAATCAGTATTAGAGTATTCTGCTGTAGGCGATGTTGTGCGATTCGGTCTTGGCGCAATTAGAAACGTTGGAGATAAAGCTGTAAAAGATATTATTGCTGAACGTGAATCTTCTAGAGGACGTTTTGTGAATTTCAAAGATTTCGTTAAAAGAGTTTCTTTCGATGCTCTTAACAGAAGACTTGTTGAATCTTTGATTAAAGCTGGAGCTTTCGATTCCATTGATCCTAATAGGCGTGCTATTTGGGAAATTTGTGGACAAATGATAGATTCTGTAATACCTATTAAGCGTAAGCAATTGGAAGGTCAGTTTGATTTATTCTCTAGTATTGATGAAGATAATACAGATCAGTCGTTTTTAGGCGATGCTGAAGTAAATGTTCCTGATGTAGAAGAATGGGATAAAAAAACAAAGCTTAATTTTGAGCGTGAAATGTTAGGACTTTATGTTTCTGATCATCCTTTGAGCGGTCTTTCTGCTGTTTTAACTAGCTTGAGTGATATGAGTATTGCTGAATTGATTGATAAAGCAAAAACTATGAATGATCGCACTCAAGTGACTTTAGCAGGCCTAATTACTGGTGTAGATAGACGTGTTTCTAAACAAGGTAATGCGTGGGCAATAATCACACTGGAAGATATGGAAAGTTCCATACAATGTATGTTTTTCAGCAAAGCATATGAAGCTGCTGCAAATGATTTTGCGATTGATCAAGTAGCTCAAATTCGAGGAGTAGTTGAGGTTCGCGATGAAACAGTTTCTTTGCGTGGTAAATATTTTGAAATACCTTCTTTGGAATCTGTAGATTCAAGACCTCTTAATATTGTTCTTCCTCATATGAGTATCAATAAATCTAAATTAGACAAGTTGAGTTCTATATTATGTGAGCATCCGGGTTGTTGCGAAGTTAATTTAGCTATTGTTGACGATCAAGGAAATTCGAAAGTATTTGTATTTGGAGATAAGTTTAGAGTCAAACGTGATACTTCGCTTTTTGCTGAAATTAAAATACTATTCGGTCCTAGTTGCTTGCCAAGCGCGTGATTATTTTAATTGAAGTGATTAACGTATAGCGTATTCGATTTAACTTATTGTAAAATAGGTAGAATATAAGCTGAATTTTGTAAATATTTGTGATGTTTACAATAATGTGTTTAATATGCTGATTGAGAAGCTCTAGTGAAAGATGATGAAAGTAGTTTTAAGAAGCGGAGTATTAAGATGAGCGGGGACGCTAAATCGCAAGAACAAGATAATTCTAAGGATTCTATTGAGGGTCAGGATTCTATGCCTGATTCTGAAGATAATCAAAGTGATCAAAATGATCAAAATAATCAAAGTAAAGAAGATTCTTCATGTGATTCGAAAGATAATTCGCATGTAAGAACTTCGTTTACTGATGAAGAACTTGATGCAGCATTAGCTAATTTTGAGCGTGAATTTGATGTAAATAATATAGATTCATCTTCTAATGTTGAAAATTCTAATGAATTTTCTGGAAGCTCTTCAACTAAGTCGGAAGAATTAAATAATTCTGATAATCTAAAAGATGGAAATCAAATTCCTGAAGCTATAGATATGACTACTCTTCATAGAAGTAAAGAAGCTGAAGAAGCTGCTAAAAAATTTGAAGAAAATACGTCTTTTGAAGATACGCTTGAAGGTTTAACTGGTCAGAAAGCTCGTTCTGCAGTAATTAGCACTTATGTTAATAAAGCAGATTTATTAGCTGCATTTTGTAAAATTTCTAAGATTTCTGCTATTTGTGTTACGTCAGAAACCGGTAGTATAGCTATTTTAAGGAATCTTAATAATGATGAGCCAGAATGTGCAGTAGTTAGATTAAGTGAATTATTAGGTCCTGTTGCAATGATTCTTTTAGTAAACAGAGCTAATAAACTTGATGTATCTGTATATGAAGCTGGAAAGACAAAAGAGATGTTTCTTCCTGCTCCTTTAGCTCTGACAATTTTACCTGATGAAGTAGCAGATGTCGTTTTAGGTGTGAGTGCAATGAAAGATTTTCAATTAACAGATGAAATCTTTGATTCTGAGAAACTAACTTTTAACAATGCGATGTCAATTTGTAATAAATATTTTACTAAGTTCGGTATGTGAGTAAAATAGATTTGCTTTGTGCGATTTGATTATAGATCACATTAACAATAGGTAAATTCCTCATGCATATTCATAAAAATAGACATGTATAAGGGATAATAAATATACGGTAAGATTTTCCGAATTTATACAGGACTATAAAGATTATGGATAGACAGCAAGAGTTTGCTTTGCGCACAGTTGAAGAGCGTGACGTACGATTTATTCGACTATGGTTCACTGATGTATTAGGAACATTAAAATCTGTTGCTATTGCTCCAGCTGAACTAGAAGCTGCATTCGAAGAGGGAATTGGTTTCGATGGTTCTGCAATAGAAGGAATGACTAGAGTTTTAGAAGACGATATGATTGTAAAACCAGATCCTTCTACATTCCAGATTCTGCCTTGGCATGGTGGCCCACAGGGGACAGCTAGGATGTTTTGCGATGTTTTAACTCCTGATGGCGAGCCTTCGCTTGGAGATCCTCGTCATGTGCTTAAAACTGCGCTCGCTAAAGCTAAAGAAAAGGGCTTTACTTTTTACGTTCACCCAGAAATAGAATTTTATTTGTTTGAATCTCAAGATGATTGGTCTAAAGCTCCTGTGCCTATTGATGAAGGCGGATATTTTGACCATGTTCCTAGAAGTTCGGCAATGGATTTCCGCCGTAGTGCTGTAAGCATGCTTGAACAGATGGGTATTTCTGTTGAGTATTCGCATCATGAGGGTGGTCCTGGTCAAAACGAGATTGATTTACGTTATGCAGACGCTCTTACTACTGCAGATAATATTATGACTTTCCGCACTGTTGTTAAGGAGATTTCTCTTGAGCGTGGAATGTATGCTAGCTTTATGCCTAAGCCTTTGACTGATCAACCTGGTTCTGGAATGCATACTCATTTGAGTTTGTTTGAGGGAGATACGAATGCTTTCTATGAAGCAGGTCAAGAGTTTAATATGTCTTTGATTGCTCGCCAATTTGCTGCTGGTATTTTGCATCACGCGTCTGAGATTTGTGCTGTTACTGATCAATATGTCAACTCTTATAAGCGCTTGTGGGGTGGTGCTGAAGCTCCAAGCTATGTGTGTTGGGGTCATAGTAATCGATCTGCACTTTTGCGTGTTCCGCAATATAAACCTGGGAAAGGCAATTCTTGCCGTATGGAGTTTAGAGCTCTTGATCCTGTAGCTAATCCTTATCTTGCATACTCTGTTTTGCTTGCTGCTGGTTTGGATGGTATTGATAAGCAAATGACTTTGTGTGATCCTACTAGCGATGATGTTTGGGAGCTTACAGATGCTGAGCGTCAAGCTATGGGAATTCAGCCTCTTCCTGAGTCTTTGGATGAAGCTTTGAAGATTATGGAGAAGTCTGATTTTGTTGCTAGCGTTTTAGGTGAGCATGCTTTTGAATACTTCTTGCGCAATAAGCATCAAGAGTGGGAAGAGTATCGCCGTCAGGTAACTCCTTATGAGCTTGAAAAGTATTTGCCACGTCTTTAAGTTTTGCTTATCTAAATTTAAAGTTTTGCTTATCTAAATTTAGATGCTTTAGGTTTTTCTAAATAGTTTTGAATATTTAGTGAGTCTAGGGTTGTAATTAAGATAGCGTAGGTTCCGGTTCACGCGAAGCTATTGGGGTTTTGCGACCCGGGTCGCCTGGATTCCATAGGAGACATTATGAAGCAGGGTATTCATCCCGATTATCACGCAGTGCAGGTTACATGCTCATGCGGAAACACTTTCGTAACACGTTCCACAGCTAATGGTGATCATATGACTGTTGATGTGTGCTCAAAGTGCCATCCATTCTATACCGGCAAGCAGAAGATTCTCGATACAGGTGGTCGTGTTGCTCGCTTCGAGAAGCGCTACGGTAAGAAGACTAAGTAGCTTTTATAACGCCAGCCTTGTTTTCGTGTAACTTCACGAATCTTGGCTGGCGTTTTTAGTTTAGTTGATTGTACTTAATTCGTTTAGAATGCGTAAATTATCTTAATTGTGTTTAAGCTAGTAAAATCAGCGCTTCTATGTGTGAAGTACAATGCAACGTACAAATAAAAGCAAAATTATAAGCAAAATAAAAGCAAAA
Organism: uncultured Gardnerella sp.; assembly: GCF_947280595.1. NCBI lineage: Bacteria > Bacillati > Actinomycetota > Actinomycetes > Bifidobacteriales > Bifidobacteriaceae > Gardnerella > uncultured Gardnerella sp. The sequence goes on from NZ_CAMYOS010000005.1 coordinate 18,378, forward strand.
GTATAAGCAAGATAACGTAAGATAACGTAAGATAACGTAAAATAACGTAAGATAACGTAAAATTAACGCTTAATTTATAAATTTCTTTAGTCATCTATCAAAGGAATACAATGGCTGAGTCAGTAGATGAACAGTTCCCATCGGCAGCAACAGCGTTAGAAGAATATCGCGATATTGAGGCTCGCATGGGAGATCCAGAAGTAGCATCGAATCCAGATGCTATCCGTAAGCTTGGTAGAAGACATGCTGAGCTTGGTTCAATTGTGAATGCGTATCTCGCTTATAAGCAATTATGTGAGGATTATGATGCAGCTAATGATATGGCTAGTGAAGATCCTGATTTTGCTGAGGAAGCTAAGCGTTTAGAAGAACAATTGCCTGTAGCTAAAGAAAAATTGCGTACTGCTTTAATTCCTAGAGATCCAGATGATGCGCGAGATATGATTATGGAAATCAAAGCTGGCACAGGTGGTGAAGAAGCAGCTTTATTTGCTGGCGATTTGTTGCGTATGTATATGCGTTATGCTGAAAAACGTGGATGGACTACTGTTATTCAGAGCGAGAATTCAACAGAACTTGGTGGAATAAAAGACGTTCAGCTTGCTATTCGCGCAAAAGGCACTCCTGCTCCGGAAGACGGCGTTTGGGCAAGTATGAAATATGAAGGTGGAGTACATCGAGTTCAGCGAATTCCAGTTACTGAATCTCAAGGTCGTATCCAAACTTCTGCTGCTGGTGTGATTGTGTTTCCGGAAGCAGATGAAGACGATGACGAAATTGAAATCGATCCAAAAGATTTGAAAATTGATATTTTCATGAGCTCTGGTCCTGGCGGTCAGTCTGTAAATACTACGTATTCTGCAGTTAGAATGACTCATATTCCAACAGGAATTGTTGTAAGCATGCAAGATGAAAAGTCACAAATTCAAAATCGTGCTGCAGCTCTTCGCGTATTAAAATCACGTTTGCTTGCTATGAAGCATGAGCAAGAAGCTCAAGAAGCAGCAGATATGCGTCATTCTCAAGTTCGATCTCTTGATCGTTCAGAGCGAATTCGCACGTATAATTTCCCTGAAAATCGTATTGTGGATCATCGCACAAACTACAAGGCTTATAACTTGGATCAAGTGCTTGATGGTGATTTACAGCCAGTTATTGACAGCGATATTCAAGCAGATGAAGCAGATCGTTTAGCTCAAGCTAAATAGTGATTTTATATTTATTGCGTTTGTTATGCTTTTACTTTTGCAAAATGCTATTGCGCGTCTTCGTAAAGCAGGCGTTGAGTCAGCAGAATATGACGCTCGTTTGTTGTTAGCTCATGCGTGCTCAGTGAGTTTATCTGAACTCGATAAAGCTCTGATTATGGGAGATTATAAGAGTTTTGACGTTGAATATAAAAATCGTTACGAAGAATTTATTATAAGACGTGCTTCCAGAGAGCCTTTGCAATATATTGTTGGCTATGCGTCTTTTCGTTATTTAGATTTGAATGTTGCTAGAGGAGTGTTTATACCGCGTCCTGAAACTGAAATAGTTGTTGAAGAAGGATTGAATTGGCTACGTAAATCTTGTATAAAAAATCCTATTGTAGTTGATTTGTGTGCAGGATCTGGGGCTATTGGTTTGTCTGTTATAACTGAATTCCCAAACGCGCGCGTGTGGGCAGTAGAAAAATCTTCTGAAGCATTCAAATATTTATGTAAAAATGTTGAGCATACTTCGAAAATATATAAAAATATTGATATTTTATCTAATTATCACGCGATTTTGGCAGATGCTACAAAAAACGATATACCTGAATTGTTAGATATAAAAGGAAAAGTTGATTTAGTTATTACAAATCCGCCTTATATACCGCAAAATCAAATTCCTGAGCAGATTGAGGTTCGTGATTATGATCCAGAAATGGCGTTATATGGCGGTTCGTTAGATGGCTTGCGTATTCCAGAGCAAATTATGCGTGTATCTTATGAGCTTGTTAAGAAAAATGGTGTAGTTGTTATGGAACATGATATTTCGCAAGGCAAATCGCTTAAAGAATATGCTATGAGTATTGGTTTTTCGTATGCTGATGTGCGCAATGATTTGACGGGAAGACCGAGGTATCTATTTGCTTTAAAGAACGTAAAATAAAATTGCGTAAGCAGTATTGTATCGTAAAATTGAATATTTTTGTATTTTGTAATGAAATTAAGATTGTAATGAAATTAAGAGGCGAATATGATGAGTAAAATTTGTAGTATTAATGAAGAATCACTTCAGCTCGCTGCTCAAATTATCAATGCTGGTGGAGTAATAGTAGTTCCAACTGATACTGTTTATGGAGTTGCTTGCGATCCATTTAATGAAAAAGCAGTTGCGAAGATTTATGAGCTTAAGCGTAGACCTAGAACGAAAGCATTACAAATTTTAATGAGTGGTGTTTGTGATTTAGAAAAGCTTGGATTATATTTACCGGATCCTTTAGATAAATTAGGTCAGAAATTCTTGCCTGGTGGTTTTTCTCCGATAGCGTTTGTTAAGAAGAATTCTAATGCTTCTAAGCTTGCTACTATTTGTGTTGCTAATAATAGTGTTGATGAAGCTACTCAAGGTGTACGTGTTCCAGATTGCCCGCGCTTGATGGAAATTTTGCGTGTTACAGGTCCTTTAGCTGCTTCTAGCGCTAACAGAAGTGGTGATACAAGTGCTGATAGTGTTGAAGAAGCATTTGATGCATTTGGTGAGGATATACCTTTGTACTTGGATGCTGGTCGAACTCGTTCACATGTTGCAAGTACGGTTGTTGGAGTTGATAAGAACGATAAAGATGGAATAGTTGTATTTCGTGAAGGCGTAATTTCAGATTGTGAAATACGTAACGCATTACATTAAACACGTTTTTTAGTAGCGTGCGTTATTTGCGTTTTATGAGAAGTGTTGTGTGTTATGTGTTTTATGTTGTGTGAGTGTCTTTTTGCAAGTAAATGTGTGTTTTGAGCTTATTAAATTTGATAAATTTTATTGATATAAGAGAAATAATAATATAAGAATATGTGTTCAACGCGTGTTAAGAAAGGCATTTAATATGAGAGTGTACTTGTTTATTTCGGCAATTGCCGGTGGTGCAACTTGGCTCATTATGCCTCTTATACGTCATCTAGCTATAACTATGGGTGCAGTTGGGAAAGTTAGAGCTAGAGATGTTCACACTATACCTACACCTCGTATGGGTGGTGTTGGTATGTTATTTGGTTTGGCTGTATCTTTGGCTTTTGCAAGCTCTATGCCTTTTATTTCTGGTCTTTTTGCAGGTACGTATCAGCCGTGGGTAGTTTTAGCTGGAGCTGTAATGATCTGCTTGCTTGGAGTATGTGATGATATTTGGGATTTAGATTGGATGCTAAAGTTATCTGGACAGCTTCTTATAGCAGTGTTTGTAGCATGGGGTGGATTGCAAATTGTTACTTTACCGTTAGGCTCTCTTGTCACTGCTTCTCCAAGTTTATCTATTGCTATTACTGCATTCTTGATTGTTGCATCTATTAATGCAGTAAATTTTGTAGATGGATTAGATGGACTTGCTTCTGGAATTGTTGCAATTGGTGGAATCGCATTTGCTACATATTCCTATATTCTTGCTAGGACATCTCCAATATATGCTTCTATGGCAACTCTTATTGATGTAGTTATGGTGGGTGTTTGCATAGGATTTATATTGCATAATTGGCATCCTGCAAAACTATTTATGGGTGATTCTGGTTCTATGTTAATAGGATACTTAATTACTTGCGCTTCGATTATAATGACTGGCCATATTGATCCTTCAGCTGTTCATACGAGTGTATATTTGCCTGTGTTTATGCCTATTTTATTGCCTATTTTGGTTCTTTTCTTGCCTGTGTTAGATATGTGTTTAGCAATTGTTAGAAGAGTTAGTAAAGGTCAGTCACCTACACACCCTGATAGAATGCATTTGCATCATAGAATGCTTAGAATTGGTCATTCTGTGCAAGGTGCTGTTTTAATTTTATGGGGATGGGCTGCACTGATTTCGTTTGGATCTATAATGATTCTTTTCTTCAAAGCTATTTACGTTATTATTTGTATGATTATTGCAACACTATTGCTTACTGTTCTCACTCTTATGCCTTATTTGCGTAAGAGATTGCCGGAAATTCATAATTCTTAGAAACGCTATTTTTACAAACGTCATAGCAAAAACGTATAGTAACCCTATGGCTACAACTGATATTAACGCGGAAATCCTGTATGCTCCTGTCCCTCCAGTTTTTGAGAAGCTTGGACTTGCTTATGACGATGTTCTATTGCTTCCAAATGAAACTGATGTTATTCCGTCTGAAGTGGATACTTCTACTCATTTGACTCGTGAGATTACCATGAAAGTGCCTGCTATTTCGGCAGCTATGGATACTGTTACTGAGTCAGATATGGCTATCGCTATGGCGCGAAATGGTGGCATTGGTGTATTGCACCGCAATCTTTCTATTGATGATCAAGCTGCGCAAGTAGATATTGTTAAGCGCAGTGAGTCCGGTATGATTACCGATCCACTTACTGTTCACCCAGATGCAACGCTCGCCGATTTAGATAAATTGTGCGGGCGATTCCATATTTCGGGTTTGCCAGTAGTAGATAGTGAGAATCGCCTAGTTGGTATTATCACTAATCGCGATATGCGTTTTATTGCTTCCGAAGATTATGATCGCTTGAAAGTTAAGGACGTGATGACTCGTGAGAATCTAGTCACTGGTCCTTCAAATATTTCTAAAGAAGATGCTCATCGTCTTTTAGCAGACAATAAAGTTGAAAAATTACCTTTAGTTGACTCTTTTGGTAAGCTTACTGGTTTGATTACAGTAAAGGACTTTGTTAAGACTGAGCAATATCCAGATGCTACTAAAGACGATCAGGGTCGCTTGCGCGTGGCTGCTGGAATTGGTTTTCTTGGTGATGCTTGGCAGCGTGCTTGCGCTCTTATGGAAGCTGGAGTTGACGTTCTTGTGGTTGATACTGCAAATGGCGAAGCTCGTTTAGCTCTCGACATGATTCGCCGCATTAAAGCAGATAAAGCTTTTGATGGCGTGCAAATTATTGGCGGTAATATTGCAACTCGACAAGGCGCTCAAGCTATGATTGACGCTGGAGTTGACGCTGTAAAGGTTGGCGTTGGACCAGGTTCTATTTGCACTACTCGCGTTGTTGCAGGCGTTGGTGTTCCTCAACTTACTGCTGTTTACGATGCAGCTCAGGCTTGTAAAGCTGCTGGTATTCCTTGCATTGCTGATGGTGGTATTCACTATTCTGGCGATATTGCTAAGGCTTTGGTTGCAGGTGCGGACACTGTTATGCTCGGTGGTACATTGGCTGGATGTGAGGAAGCTCCTGGCGAGAAGGTTTTGCTTCATGGTAAGCAATACAAGCTTTACCGTGGAATGGGATCTCTTGGTGCAATGGCTCCTCGTGGTAAGAAGTCTTACTCAAAGGATCGTTACTTCCAGGCAGACGTTACTAGCTCCGATAAAGTTGTTCCAGAAGGCGTTGAAGGTGAAGTTCCATACCGTGGTCCGCTTAACGCTGTGCTTTACCAGTTGCTTGGCGGATTGCATCAGTCTATGTTCTACGTTGGTGCGCACAATATTAAGGAATTGCAAGAGCGCGGCCGCTTTATTCGAATTACAGATGCAGGGCTGCGCGAATCGCATCCTCACGATATTGTGATGACTGCAGAAGCGCCAAACTACAGCGGTTTCCATAATTAAATCGCGTGGTGCGCGTGGTGCGCGTGGTGCGCGAGTTACGTGAGTTGCGCGTATAAGTCGCGTATAAGGCGCAATTAATTTTGCACTAAACGGCGAAAAGTTACGCAAGTTATCTACAACTTGCATGCTTTTCGTCGTTTTTTGTTTTGACAAGACGGATAAAATTATTATATAGTTAGTGGGATATCCCACTAAAAATGAGGTGATTTTGTGGAAGTAGTGAAAGATTATGACGTTCGTCTTGATAGTAAAAAGCGTGTAACTCTGCGTGGTGCTAAATATCCTTATTACAATGTTAAAGAATGTGATAATGGTTGTATTTTATTAGAACCTCGTGAACTTACTGTTCCAAAGAGTATATCTTCTAGAACTCTTAAAAGTATGGATGAAGCAATTCGCAATTTTAAAATTGGCAAAGTCTCTGAACCAGTTGATTTTTCTGACGAAGCTCGTCGTCAAGCTGAAGCTCATGAGGGAAAATCATTTAATAACACAGATGAACTTATGCAGGATTTATTAGATGCTTAAATCAGTATTTCGTACAACTTAGTTCATAGTAGTCTCTACGAAGATGTAGGCTGATGGGTTCGAAAAAATATTAGGAAAGGATAAAAATGGTTGAAGCTAAGGAAGATCTTACGTTTACTCCGGAAGAATCGCGCTTAATTTGGATTGATTGCGAGATGACTGGTCTTGATATTTTCCACGATGAATTATGCGAAGTATCTGTAGTTCCAACCGACTTTAATCTGAAAGTTTTGGACGATGGCATTGATTTAGTAATTAAGCCAAGCGAAGCTGCTGTGGCTCATATGAATGATTTTGTACGCAATATGCATACGTCTTCTGGGCTCGTTGATGAGTGGAATAAAAACGGTTTGCCTTTACAGGAAGCGCAAAAGCAGGTTGTTGAGTATGTAAAGCGTTTCTTGCCAGCTCGCGGGAAAGCGCATCTTGCAGGAAATTCTGTTGGATCCGACAAAAAGTTCCTCGACCGTTACATGCCAGATTTAATGGCAAATTTGCATTATCGCGTAATAGATGTAAGTACGTTGAAGGAGATTTCTCGTAGACTTTACCCAGACGTTTATCGAAATAAGCCGGCAAAACACGGCGGTCACCGCGCGCTCGCGGATATTATTGAGTCGATTGACGAGCTTCGTTACTATCGCGATATGATGTTCGTAAAAGCTCCAGGTCCAAGCGAAGCACAGGCAAAAGCAGGTGCACAGCACATTGAAAGCACGAGCTTGCTTCGCGATTACGAAAATCGTGGAGAAGCGTTAGAAGACGTAAATTCCGCAGAAAAGCGCGATTATTAAACACACAAGGTACTGCCAATGAAGCAATCTGAAGCCTTAAGCATAATTGACGCTGGTGCAAGCGTATTTGTTACTGGTGCTCCTGGTTCAGGTAAAACATATGTGTTGAATAAAGCTGTTCGTTCATTGCGTAAGAATGGATTAAGTGTTGCTTTAACAGCTTCAACAGGTATTGCTGCTACGCATTTGAACGGACAAACTATTCATTCATGGAGCGGGATTGGCGTATCTAATACTCTTACAGCTACTCTTCTTAAAACTATTCGTTCTCGGCGTGCTAAAAATATTAAAGCTACTGATGTGCTTGTTTTGGACGAAGTTTCAATGATTCATGCGTGGCTTTTTGATATGGTTGATGAAGTTTGCCGTAAAATACGCAAAAATTCTGCTCCTTTTGGAGGATTGCAAGTAGTTATTTCAGGTGATTTTTTTCAGCTTCCACCTGTGAGCACATCTGCTAGAAATCGTGATATGTTTGATCCAAGTCCTGAGTTCAATTCTTCGCGTAAAAGATATGCTGATGCAGGTAAGAATCCTGAAGGATATATTACAGAATCATTTGCTTGGGACTCTTTAAATCCTACTGTATGCTATTTAACTGAGCAGCATAGGCAAGATGACGAAAAGTTACTTGATGTTTTAACTGATATTCGTTGCGGTTCTGTAACCTATTGCGATAAACAGCTGCTTGCTGGACGTCTTGGTGAGTATCCTAAAGATGATTCTGTTGCTGTGCATCTTTTTCCAACAAATTCACAGGCAGATGGTTTGAATAATGTTAAGCTTAATTCAATTGATGGCGAATCTTATGAGTTTGTTGCAACTGGTGATGGACCTAAAGATCTAGTTGAACGATTGAAGAAGAATATGCTTGCTCCAGAGCATTTAGTATTAAAAGCTGGAGCTGCTGTAATGGCTTTAAGAAATGATCAAGACAAACAGTATGTGAATGGTTCAATTGGTAAAGTTTTAAGATTTACTGCTTCATCTAAAGGTGGCTGGCCTATTGTTGAGTTTGAAAACGGTAATATTGTTACTCTTAAGCCAGCTACTTGGGAAATGACAGACGGTGAAACTGTTCTTGCTAGTGTGAATCAAGTTCCGCTTCGTTGCGCTTGGGGGATTACGATTCATAAATCACAAGGCATGACTCTTGATGCTGCTGTAATGGATTTGAGAAGGACTTTTGCGCCTGGAATGGGTTATGTTGCGCTTTCTAGAGTAGAAAATCTTGAAAGTCTTTACTTAGAGGGAATTAACGATCGCGCGTTTAGTGTTTCTGCTGACGCTGTTCTTCTTGATAGCGTATTGCGCCAATCTTCACAGCATGCAAGTGAAATGCTTGCTAAAGATGGTGCAGTTGCTTTTGTAAAAAATAATAATGAAGACGATTATGCGAAAATACAAGAGCTTGATGTCTTTGCAAACAATCACAAAGATGATGCTGTTAATGCTAATGCTGATGATGCTGTCAACGATGAAAAAGATGATGCTGTCAACGATGAATTTGTATTTAACGATGAATTTTGATTGCATATAAATGAAGTTGAAATATATGTGAATATGGTAGTGAATATTGTAGTAAATATTGTAATGAATATGGATTAACAATTATGCATAAACTATTGTATATGTGCTTAAACAAGTGTTTATGTCCTCATGCGCAAATAGATTGGAACGCATGAATTCCAATGTACTTCGTATGTCTAATATGTTTCTTCGTACGCTGCGCGAGGATCCTGCAGATGCGGATGTGACTTCCGCAAAACTAATGCAGCGCGCAGGATATATTCGTAAATCCGCTCCGGGCGTGTGGACGTGGTTGCCGCTTGGTTTAAGAGTTTTAAATAAAGTTGAAGCGATTATTCGCGATGAAATCAATGCTATTGGTGCACAGGAAGTCCACTTCCCGGCACTTCTTCCGCGTGAGCCTTATGAGGCTACTAACCGTTGGGAAGAGTACGGAGACAACATTTTCCGCCTTAAAGATCGTCATGATGCTGACTATCTTCTTGCTCCTACTCACGAGGAAGTTTTCACTCTTCTTGTAAAAGATATGTATTCTTCTTACAAGGATTTGCCAGTTACTTTGTATCAGATTCAAACAAAGTATCGCGATGAGTTCCGCCCTCGTGCAGGTCTTATTCGTGGACGCGAGTTTATTATGCAAGACGCTTACTCGTTCTCTATTAACGAAGATGGTTTGAAGTCTGCTTATGTTGACGAGCGTGCTGCTTACGCTCGTATTTTCGACCGTTTAGGAATTAAGTATGTGATTGTTCATGCTGTTTCTGGTCCAATGGGCGGCTCTGATTCTGAAGAGTTCTTAGCTCCAATGCCAATTGGTGAAGATACTTTTGCGCTCGCGCCTTCCGGGAAAGCTTGGAATGTTGAGGCTTTGACAACTCCAGAAATGCAAGATGTTGATTACTCAGCAACTCCTGCTGCTCTTGCTCTAGAAACTCCAGATGCTAAGACGATTGAAGCTTTGGTTAAGGTTTCTAACGATTTGCATCCTCGCGAAGATGGCAGAGCTTGGCAGGCAAGCGATACTTTGAAGAACTTGATTATTGCTGTTAAGCATCCTGCTGATGCTGAAGGTGGCGAGCACGAGGAGCCATGGCGCGAAATAGTTGCAATTGGTATTCCTGGCGACCGACAAGTGGATATGAAACGTCTTGAAGCTCAGTTTGCTCCTGCAGAAATTGAAGAAGCAAATGAGGAAGATTTGAAAGCTCATCCTGAGTTTGTTAAAGGATACATTGGATTTAGCGTATTAGGTCCTCAAGCTCGCCAGGATGGTAGTGGAATTGAAAATCCAGTTCGCTACTTGATAGATGCGCACGTTGCAAAAGGCAGCGCATGGATTACAGGAGCGGACGAGGAAGGAAAGCACGTTTATAACGCTGTTTATGGACGCGATTTTGCAGCGGACGGTGTTGTTGAAGCAGCTCTCGTTCGAGATGGAGATATGAGCCCAGATGGTTCTGGTCCGTTAAGTTTTGAGCGTGGCGTGGAAATAGGTCAAGTGTTCCAGCTTGGATTAAAGTATTCTAAAGCCTTGGGCTTAAGCGTTCTTAATGAAAACGGTAAAGCTGTGCCAGTGTGGATGGGTTGCTATGGTATTGGCGTTAGCCGTGTTATTGCGTGCTTAGCGGAAACTCATCATGATGATTCTGGTCTTGCGTGGCCAATGGCGATTGCTCCAGCTCAAGTTCATGTTGTTGCAACCGGAAAAGATCAAGTTGCTTTTGACGCTGCTGAAAAGGTGGTTGAGGAGCTTGATAAGCGAGGAATTGAAGTGATCTTTGACGATAGAGCAAAGGTTTCACCAGGTGTAAAGTTCAAGGATGCTGAGCTTATTGGTGTTCCTCTTGTTGTTGTTGCAGGTCGAGATACTGTGAACAATGGAACGATTGAAATTCGCAATCGAGATGGCTCAAACGTTGAAGCTGTTCCAGTTGAGGATGCAGTGGATCGCATTGTAAGGCGCGTGACGACTTGCTTGAGCGCTGCGATTTAGCGCGCAAAAGCAATTCGGAGCGCCGAGCTTGCTTAGTATTGAAAGTCCAGTGGACTTTCAATGCAAGCGAGGTATGACTTTGTGTTTTTAACGAAGGCATGGTGGGTTTGTTTGGTTTCACTTTAGGGATTGTGTGTTGAGTGTAGTGCGTGACGACCTGCTTGAGCGCTGCGATTTAGCGTAGCTTTTTAAACTGAGTCACAACTTGTGAAACTTGCCGTCAGGAATATTGTTATATTCGCATATTAAAGCGTTTTATATGAAGAATATAGATATTCTTGACGGCAAATTATATAAACAAGTTATATAAGCAAGTTAAATTATAGGCAAAATTTTATATAAGAAAGTTATATAAAATTTAGTTTTTAATTTACAAAAATATTTGTGTTATAGACCAAATATTTTTATTTGCTATCTTTCACCTAAATATCTAAATTACTGTCAAATTCCTTATTTACAGATTGTGAGTTAGAATTAGATTTTTCAATATTATCATTCCCAGTTTTGTTGATATTATTAGGTTGATTACTATTTGACTGATTTGCATGCTTTGTGAATTGAGTAGTTCCACGATTGAGATCGTGTCCGATTGCAGAAGCTTCTAAGATTACTCTGCTATAGTCAGATCCATCTTTTTGCCATGCTTCAGTGTTTAGAATTCCACATACAACAATCGCATCGCCTTTGTGTACACTTTGCAATACGTTACTTGCTAAGTTTCTGTATGCTTTTACTGTCATCCATGTTGTTGGTTTATCTACCCAATGTTTTTCTTCAGCATGATAGTAAGAAGGTGTATTGGCTATACGTAGCGAACATGCTGTAGTTCCTCCATTTCTGCCAAATTCTATAGGGTCTGCGCTAACATACCCACTCATAGTAATAGTTGCTTGTTGCTGAACCATATTTAATCCTTTCACAAAATTGGACTGCAGCTATTTCAGCCCCGAAACCAGAGCCTTCATTGCCCCTGAGCTTCGCAGCTCTCAGGAAACGCTGCAGTACTATCTACTATGAAGTATGTTCGAAGTTTTGCATAGAAAAAAATGCTTTTGTGGTCAGAAGTTATCTTCTATCCACAAAAGCATTAAAATCTTGACTTTTTAATTGAAAAGAGTTACTAAGTTCAATCGAGTATGTAGTAGTAGCTTGCTTTTGAAATTCAAATTATAAAATAGTAGATGATAGTAGAAAATAAATAATTGCGCTAGTTGCACTATTTAGTTACTACTATCATCTATTCATCTATCTTTTATTCATTTATTCATCTATTCACTTATTCATTTATTCATATTTTGGTCTATAGTCACATATTTTAAATCTTTAAATCTCTTAAAGTATTTAAAACACTATGCTTTACCAAATATGCACACGCTCGCTTGGAGCAAGCCACATTTCATCGCCTTCTTTAACGCTGAAAGCATCGTAGAACAAGTCCACGTTGCGCGCAATTCCGTTAGTGCGGCATTCGGCTGGGGAGTGTGGGTCGATTTGAAGGTATTGCTCTGCAATCTCATTACGAGCTTTGGAACGCCACACCAACGCGTAGCTTAAGAAGAAGCGTTGCAAAGCAGTGAAGCCATCAATTGCAGGAGCGTTTAACAAAGTTTCGCTAATCGCATCGTCACTTCCGTCAATCTCTTGCCCATTGCTCTTTTGCAAAGCAAAAGCGTACGCTTTAAGCGCAATAGTTACGCCGCTTAAATCGCCAATATTTTCACCGATTGTTAAAGCACCGTTTACGTGAGGCATTGCATTGCGCTCTTCTTTGCTCTTCAAGTGAGAGTATTTAACAATAAGTTGCGTTGGCGTAAAAGCATTGTATTGCTCAATAAGCGCTTTAGTGCGCTCAGTAAAGTTGGTTTTGTCTTCTTCAGTCCACCAATTGTTAAGAACACCATCGCCATCGTATTCGCAACCTTGATCGTCAAACCCGTGACCGATTTCATGACCTATCACAGCACCAATAGCACCGTAATTTGCTGCGTCTGGAGCGCTCGGGTTAAAGAATGGAGGTTGCAAAATTGCAGCAGGGAACACGATTACGTTAAGCAGCGGATCGTAGTAAGCGTTCACAGTTTGCGGAGTCATCTGCCATTCTTCACGATCCACAGGCTTTCCAGCTTTTGCAGTATACCTACCAAAGATAAATCGAGAAACTTCGCGCATATTCTCAATTAAGCCAGCGTCTTCCTTAATATTTAGCGCAGAGTAGTCAATCCAATGGTTTGTATATCCAATATTTGGCTCAAACTTGCTAAGCTTTTCCAAAGCCTTAGCCTTAGTCTCCTCACCAAGCCAGCTGCTGTGAGAAATAGATACGCGGTATGCGTTAATAAGATTGCTAACTAAGCCTTCCATATACTTTTTAGAAGACTCAGGGAAGTGCAAGCGCACGTACTCGCGGCCAACTTCTTCGCCGCAAGCATCGTCAACAACTCCGATTGCGCGCTTCCAGCGGTCGCGCTGCTTGGTGGCGCCAGAAAGCACTTTGCCGTAGAAGTCAAATTTCGCTTGCGCAAAATCTTCGCTTAACATGCTTGCCCAGCACAAAATCACATGAACGCGTGCCCAAAGCTTTAGATCTTCTAAGTCAGCTTCTTGCCAAATCTTATTCAATCCTTCTATAAAGCTTGGCTCGTGAACTACTACTTTGATAAAAGCTTTACGAAAATCTATTGGCTGATTCTTTGCTTCTTTTGAATTATCGTAAGCTTTTTGAGCAGAGTCTAAGAAAGCGTCAAGATTTAACGCTTCAAGTGTTTTTGCTAAATCAGCATAATTGTAAGGATTATAAGTTTTTTGAGAATCGCGTGTTGCTACATTATCCCAATGGTTGCTCGCGATTTGTGTTTCCACCTTCAAGAAACGTTCCGATTGCTCGCTTGTAGTAGTGGCATCTCCGTAACCAGCTAATCGCAGCAACTTTGCTACCATTTTTACGTATTCAGCGCGAATCGGAGCGTAATTATCTTCGCGATAGTATGCTTCGTCTGGCAAGCCCAATCCAGCCTGCTCAATGTGCATAATATTTGTCTTAGGATCTTTAGGATCGCCGTAAACACCAAAAGCAAACATTGCATTTGGGCCGCCGTAAGGGTTAAGCGTGCCGAGAGTGCGAACCAAATCTTCCTTGCTGTTAGCTGCATCAACAGCATCTAAATCGCTTTTAATTGGCGTAATTCCAGCTTTTTCGATAGCTGCAGTATCCAAATAGTTACGGTATAAAGCTTGAGATTTTTTGGCTGAGCAGTCTTCGCTTTCTAAAATATCTCGAATTTGCTTCTCTGCATCTTCTGCGAGTTTGTGAAAAGCTCCGAACATTGGTCTGTCTTCTGGAAGAGTGTAAGTGTCAATCCAAGGACCATTTACATAGCGGAATAAATCGTCTTGTGGGCGAATAACTGATGAGAAGGAAGCTGGATCAAAATCTACAGGAGAAATCTCTTTCTTTGCTTCCTCAATATTGTTATTATTGTTGTTTTCATTGTTATTAAGCATGAGCCTAGCTTACAAGTATTAAGCGACAGTGTTTGTTGTAAAGTGTGCGTTGATATATTTTTATTATTTTCTAATTATTTGCAGCTTTTTTGTTTCATTTTCGTCTTATTTTTGCGCTATTTTCGTGCTATTTTCGTGCCTGCGCGTTAGTCTTAAAGCATGATTGAACTTAAAACTCCATCTGAAATTGAAGCGATGAAACCTGCAGGTCGCTTTGTCGGTAGTATTCTTAAAGATTTGAAAGCAATGACTAAAGTTGGAACGAATCTTCTTGAGATTGATGACTTCGTTCGCCAACGCATTATTAGCCGTAAAGGTGCGTCTTCTTGCTATGTTGACTACGCTCCTGATTTTGGAACAGGTCCTTTTGCGCACTACATTTGCACTTCTGTAAATGATGCTGTTCTTCACGGTGTTCCGTTTGATTACAATCTTAAAGATGGCGATTTGTTAACTCTCGACTTAGCAATTAACGTTGATGGTTGGGTTGGGGATTCTGCTATTAGTTTCGTTGTAGGAAAGCATGCTGATCCTGAGGATTTGCGTTTGATTAAGTGTACTGAGGAAGCTTTACAAGCTGGTATCAATATGGCGCAGCCGGGGAATCGCCTTGGAGATGTTTCTGCAGCTATTGGATGTGTTGCTCATGATTATGGTTACAGTGTAAATCTTGAGTTTGGTGGGCACGGAGTAGGCCATATTATGCATGGTGATCCGCATGTTCCTAACGATGGAACTGCTCATCATGGTTATAAACTTCGCCCAGGCTTGGTAATTGCTATTGAACCGTGGTTCTTAAAGACTACTGACGAGATTTATCAAGATCCTAAGGACGGTTGGACTCTTCGTTCTGCTGATGGTTCTCGCGGTGCGCACACTGAACATACGATTGCAATTACTGAGAATGGTCCGGAGATTTTGACCGTACGCTAAAATTTGAATAGTAATTGCGTAAAACGTATATAAAGAGGTACTTTAAGTAAATGGCGGAATTTGATTTTGCTCAAGCGTTAAATGATGTTGAAGCAAAGTATTCTTCTATTGCTAAAGCAATAGACGTTGAGACACTAAAAAATACAATTGCAGATTTAGAAAAGCAAGCTGCAGAGCCTGGGCTTTGGGATGATTCCGAGCGTGCTCAGAATGTTACGAGTAAGCTTTCTGCATCTCAATCTCAATTGAAGCGTTTACAAGATGTAGAACAACGTATTGAAGATGCTAAGACTTTAATTGAGCTTGGTCAAGAAGAAGACGATGCATCTTCCATGAACGAAGCTCAAGAAGAGCTTGTAAATATTGCTCATGAGTTGGATGATATGGAAGTTCAGACTCTTCTTGACGGCGAATATGATGCGCGTTGCGCAGTCGTTACGATTCGATCTGGCGCAGGCGGTGTGGATGCTGCTGATTTTGCGCAAATGTTGCTTCGTATGTATTTGCGTTGGGCTGAGCGAAATGGCTACAAAACTAAGATGATGGACACGTCTTATGCAGAAGAAGCTGGTATTAAATCTGCTACTTTCCAAGTAGATGCACCTTACGCATATGGTCGTCTTTCTGTGGAAGGCGGAACTCACAGAATGGTTCGTATTTCTCCTTTTGACAATCAAGGTCGCCGTCAAACTGGTTTTAGTGCAGTTGAAGTAATTCCTTTAGTTGAAGCTACAGATCATATTGATATTCCAGATTCCGATATTCGAGTTGATACTTTCCAAGCGTCTGGCCCTGGCGGACAAGGTGTGAACACAACGTATTCTGCTGTTCGTATTACGCATTTGCCAACTGGATTAGTCGTTTCTATGCAAGATGAGCGTAGTCAGATTCAAAATCGTGCTGCTGCTATGTCTGTTTTGCAATCGCGTTTGCTTGTGCTTAAGCATCAAGAGGAAGCTGCAAAAAAGAAGGAGCTTGCTGGTGATATTAAAGCAAGTTGGGGAGATCAGATGCGTTCTTACGTACTTCACCCTTACCAAATGGTGAAGGATTTGCGTACCGGCTACGAAACTTCGCAAACTCAAGCTGTTTTTGACGGTGATATTGACGGTTTTATTGAAGCTGGTATCCGTTGGAGACATGAGCAAAGAGTTGAAGCTCAAAAAGAAGCTGAAGCTCAAAAAGAGGCGGAAATGTGATGTTTGCGCGTCTAACAAAAATATGAATCTTTGTGCTTTTATGTAGAATTTTGTAGCTTTACATAATTATATGCAATACAGAACTAGATAATAAAAGTAGGATAATAAAGGAAAGTCAACATGTCACTGATGTCGTTAGAACATGTGTCTAAGATTTACCCGAAGGGTTCGCGTCCAGCTTTAGATGATATTTCTTTAGATGTTAATCGCGGTGATTTCGTATTTTTAGTAGGCGCTTCCGGATCTGGTAAAACTACTCTTTTAAGTTTGCTATTGCGTGAAGAAGAAGCGAGTAGCGGAGAGATTCATGTTGCAGGCAATGATTTAAGACGCTTAGCAAATCGCCA
Organism: uncultured Gardnerella sp.; assembly: GCF_947280595.1. Taxonomy (NCBI): domain Bacteria; kingdom Bacillati; phylum Actinomycetota; class Actinomycetes; order Bifidobacteriales; family Bifidobacteriaceae; genus Gardnerella; species uncultured Gardnerella sp. Next base: position 34,968 of record NZ_CAMYOS010000005.1, read on the forward strand.
AGTTCCTCAATATCGCAGATCTCTCGGATTTATATTCCAGGATTATAAGCTTTTAAACAATAAGACTGTTTATCAAAATGTTGCTTTTGCTTTAGAAGTGATTGGTACGAGTAGAGCTACTATTCGTTCGCTAGTTCCGCGTGTTTTAGAAACAGTTGGATTAACAGGAAAAGAAAATAATTATCCTCATGAGCTTTCAGGTGGTGAAGCTCAACGTGTAGCTATTGCTAGAGCGTATGTAAATCATCCTCAAATTATTCTTGCCGATGAGCCTACTGGTAATTTAGATCCGACTACTTCTCTTGGAATTATGGAAGTTCTAGATGCTATTAACAGAACTGGCACAACTATTGTTATGGCTACGCATAACGAAGAAATCGTGAATTCTATGCGTAAGCGTGTTGTTGAGTTGCATGCTGGCAAGATTGTTCGAGATGAGCGTGAAGGCTCTTATGATTCTGCTCTTTATTTTCCAGATGCTGATGTTGAGCAAAATTCTAAAGCTCAGCAATCTGTTGATTTATCTTATAAAAATAGCGAATCAGAATCCGCCAAAACAGAAGAAAATAAAAATGATTCGTATAATAATTCTGCCTCAACTGCATCTTCGAAAAATAATGCGAATGAGTTTGATAGCGATAGCGAAAATGCGTCATCAATTGACTCTTCAAAATACGATGCAAAATCTGAAAAAGTTGAATCTGATTCTAAAGAACGTGAGAGTTCTAATGATTCGCAATCTTCAAATTCTTCTAGCTCATCTTCTAATTTTTCGTATAGTAGTGAATTCAAGAATGGTGCTCAACATAAGAGATTGTCTAAAAAAGAGCTTCGAGCGTTACAAGCTCAGCAGGCTTTAGATTTAGTTGCTAATACTTTGAAGAATTCAGAATCTGAAAATGAGGGTATTGCGCGTTTAGCTCAGTCAGTGCATTCCGGTCGTACAGGTCGTTATGGTGAAGTTTTCCAATCTTTGGAAACAACTATGACATGGGGGCGCGGATTAGTGTTGGATTCTGGTAATGATTCTGAGTCTGGTCATAGTTCTGAGCTTGGTTTGGATCATAGTTCGGATCCAAATTCTGGTTCTAATAATAATCCTCCTGCTCCTCCAGCTCCTCCTGAATTTAATAAAAATGATAAAAAGCGCTCTGCGTCTAGTAGTTCTAAAGCTGATTCTTTAGAGCAAGGAAAGAATAATGCTGAAAATAGCGATAATAATTCTGCTAATGGTTCTTTCAGTAGTAATTCTTACGCAAATGATGAAGATGCAAATTCTATTATCGATGGAGAGAATAAATGAGATTACGATTCATATTTTCAGAAACATGCATAAGTTTACGCCGCAATGTTTCTATGATTCTTTCTGTCATGCTAGTTACGTTTATTTCGTTCCTTTTCATAGGTTCTTCTGTGTTAATGCAAGCTCAGATTACTAAAGCTAAAGGTGATTGGTACGATAAAGTTGAAGTTGTTGCATGGCTTTGTCCTGACGGAACAAGTCAGTCTGCAACCTGTGCTTCTGGTAAAGCTCCAACTAAAGAAGAGATAGTTAAACTTGAGGAAGTTGTTAATCAAGAGCTTGGAGATGACGTTTCTCACATTACGTATGTTAGTAGGGAAGATTTTTATAAGAATACTTTTTTGAAACAATATCCACAAGGAATTTATCAAGGTCGTACTCTTACTGCTGCAGATATGCAAGATTCTTTACGTTTGAAATTGCGTAATCCTATGAAATATCAAGTTGTTTCTGAAGTCCTTTCAGGTCGCAGCGGCGTTGAAAGTGTTGTCGATCAGCGTCAAATTTTTGATCCTGTTTTTAGTGTATTGAATCGAGCTACTGCGATTACAGTCGTATTAGCTGCTGTGATGGTTATTGTTGCTATTTTGCTTACTGGCACGACTATTCGTATGTCTGCTGCTTCTCGTAAGCAGGAAACAGAAATTATGCGACTTGTTGGTGCTTCAAATTGGACTATTCGCATGCCGTTCATTCTTGAAGGTGCTATAGCTTCATTCATGGGTTCGCTACTATCGGGTCTTGTGTTGAGTGCCGTTGTAAAAGTGTTTATTACAGATTGGCTTGCTCAAAAAGTTAAGTGGATGCCATTTGTCAATCAAGCTACTGTATGGGTGACTGTTCCAATGCTTGTTATAGGTGCTGTAGTTCTTTCTATTATTGCTTCTTCTGTTGCATTGCGTAGATATTTGAGAGCATAATACTCAAGAACTTAAAAACTGTACTTAAAACTTTAAAACTGTACTTAAGACTTAAGATTTAAGACTTAAGGCTTAAAAACTTAAAGACTTGAGAACTTAAAAACTTAAAGACTTAAAGACTTGTACTTAAAAGGTTTATTTAACTTATTTAAAGTGTGAATTTTATATGATTCTTTTACTTTTATAAGTTTTTATAATTCAATTAAAATGTTATACTTACACGAACAGAAGCGTTGAAAGGATGATTATGAAGACTGTAATGAACTTCAATAGTCGTTTTCATATTGCGATTAGTATGTTCATGGCTTCTACATTAGTTCTTTTTAGTTGTATAGCAATGTCTTTGTTTACTGTTTCTCCTGCGAATGCTGTTAGTATGCGAGAATACAACAGGAAATTGCAAAACAATGCTGCATTGCGTAAAAAATTATCTGGAGTTAGTAAAAAACTTGCAGATAAAATAGTGGAATTAAATGATCTTAATGAGCGTCAAATTCCTAATCAAATTCGTGCAGCTGAGCAAGCTCAACAGCAGTCTGAACAGGCTCGTAGTCTTGTTGAATCAACTAATCAACGTCTTGAATCTGCAAAAAAAGATAAGCAAGATTTAGAAGAGAAAATTAAGCAAACTGGTGCAGATTATGATGATGCAAAAGCAGCTGTTGCACAGCTTGCGCGCGAAAGTTTCCATGGCTCTAGTTCTTCGCATATTATGGCTATGCTAACTAATTCCACAACTACAGAACAGTTTGTAGGGAAGTTGCAATCTGATTGCGCTGTTGCTCGTAGTGAGTCTAATGCGGCTCATAATGCTGCTGTAACTCTTAATAATTCTATGAATCGCAAGCAGCGTTTAGAAGCTATTGAAGCAGAAATCGCAAAGCTAAAGCAAAAAGCGCAAGATCAAGCAAAAAGCGCTGAGGCTGCTGCTGCTGCTGCTAGAGATAAGCAAAAACAGTTGCAAGATTTGCGAGATCAGGGTGATGTGATTCGTAAACAATTGGAGAGTGAAAAGAGTAGTTTGAAATCTCAGCAAGCTCGTGAAGCTGCAGAGATTATTCAAATGAAGTCTGCAATTGATGCTCAAGCTAGAGCTTTAGCTAATAGTCCTCTTGCTCGTCTTGATCCTAGGAATGGTAATCGTCAGCAAGGTGGTAGGCGTATATCTTTGAATCGTCCTGTTTTGCAGCCTATGCCTGCTTCTGATGGTTTTGCTAATGGAATGGATTACACTGTTCCTGGAAATTGTCCTGAGGGTTCTGGATTCTGTTACGGGCATAACACTGGAAATACTGGCGGACCTGTTACGTATCCTGCGCGTAATTGCACTCTTTGGGCGTATTTGCGCAGATCGCAATTATCACTTCCTGTTGCAACTCATATGGGTAATGGTGCTGATTGGGCTAATACTGGTCGCCGTTATGGCTATTTAGTTAATGATATTCCTCATGTTGGTGCAGCTATGGTGTTCCCTCGTGGTGCAGCTGGATCTGACAGAATGTATGGGCATGTTGCGATTGTTGAGCGCGTGAATTCCGATGGATCTGTTTTGATTTCTGAAGGCGGAGTTGTGTTTTCTACTTTTCCGCATTACAGAACTATACAAAATGCGTCTAGATACGAGTTTGTGCATTACTAATATGTGATTTGTAGTCTAAATAATAGATAGCTTCTTGTAATTTTTATGAGGAGCTATTTTATTAAGAATTTTTATAAGAAGCTAATATTTTGGAGTGAAAAGTGGATAAGAAACTTGCTCAAGATGGTACTTTAACGGTTGCTAATAACCGTAAAGCTTACCATGATTATGCTGTTGAAGATTGCTATGAAGCTGGTCTTGCTCTCACTGGTACTGAAGTAAAATCACTTCGTGAAGGTCGCGCTTCTTTAGCTGAGTCATTTGTAAGTATTGATAGACGTGGCGAAATGTGGTTGGAAGGTGCGAATATTCCAGAATATTTGAATGGAACTTGGAATAATCACGCTCCTAAACGTAAACGTAAATTATTACTTCATGCTATTCAAATTGCTAAGCTTTCTAGGCAAACAGAAGCTAAAGGATACACTGTTATCCCTTTGAGATTATATTTTCGTGGCAGTTTCGTAAAAGTTGAGATTGCTTTAGCTAGAGGTAAAAAAGAATTCGATAAGCGTCAAGCTTTGCGTGAAGAGCAAGATAAGCGTGAGGCATTGCGTGCTATGCGATATAAAAATTTGCATTCGCGCGCTATTTGATATTGTTTTCGCTATTTTGTATGAGTTTTATCTTTGCAAAAGAAAGCATTTTAACTTTTTCGATATTGCATGTAGATGCTTGTTTTAGTAACAGTAGTTTTCAGAATAGTAGTTTTAGAAATAATAATATTAGCAATAGTAATATTGCAGATTGTTAAATTGTTTCGCGACACATAATTATTCATTTTTATGAATAATATACAGTTTTATTTTTGCGTATTCTTATTATTGCGCTAAATCGCTGTATGTGTATTCTTGTTTATGCAAAAGCTTGTATAAATTCTGCTCTAAATTGTAACGTTCTCCTGTATAGTTATACATATCAATGTAAATTATTTATTTTTTAAACACTGATTTTAGGAGAAGGTTATGTTTAAATCCGTTAAGAATATTTCTGTTGCTGTTTCATCGTTATTATTGTTAAGTCTTTGTGCATGTGGTCCAGCTGATTCACAGGCGTCTGATCCAGATATTGCAAGAAGTTATGATGTCAACTCGATTAAAAAAGATCCTGAAATTGCTGCAATGCTTCCTGAAGATGTTGTTAAAAGCGGTGAATTAACTGTAGGTGTAAATGTAAGTTATGCTCCTGCAGAATTTTTTGCTGCAGATGGAAAAACTCCTGTTGGATATGAAATTGATTTTTCTAAAGCTTTAGCAAAAGTATTTGGATTGAAAGCTAAGATCGTTCATGCTCCATTTGATGCAATTATTCCTGCTATTGGTAGTAAATATAATGTTGGAATTTCTGGTTTTACTGTTAATGCAGAGCGAATGAAAAGTGTTGATTTTGTAACTTATGCTAATGCTGGATTATCTTTTGAAGTTCGTAAAGGAAATCCAACTAAAGTTAATCCAGACAATTTATGCGGTAAAAAGGTTTCTTTACAAACTGGTTCAGTAGGGGAGCCTGTTATGGAAGAAGCGAAGAAACAGTGTGAAGTAAAGAGAGATAAGCCGCTTGAAATTATGAGTTTCAAAGAACAAACTGATGCTACTGTAGCTTTATTATCAGGTAGAGCAGATGTTATGTATGCTGATACTCCTGTTGCAGGTTATGCGTCTATTAAAAATGATGGAAAATTGGAAATCATAGCTAATAGTAAAGATTCTGAGCCAATGGGTGCTGCTGTCAAGAAGGGTGATTCCAAGATGCTTAAGGCTGTTAAAGCTGGTATTGATAAGCTTATGCGCTCTGGCGTTTATAAAGACATCTTGAAAAAATGGGGTGTTGAAAATGTTGCTGTTGATAAGTCAGTTATAAATCCTGAAGTTTAAGCATGTTTAAACAATTTTGGAGTAAATATTATGGACTTAAAAACAGAACAATTTTCTAAAAATAACTCTTCTGAAGAACAGTTTGAGAAGATTTTGCCTGTTAAGAAAATTGGCCCTATTGTTGCAGGTATTGTAAGCGCAATTATTGCATGTGTTCTTTTATATGGTATTCTTACGAATCCTCGTTTTGAATGGGATCAAGTTGGAATATATCTTATAAGCAATAATGTTCTTTCTGGTATTTTCTGGACTTTGTGGTTGACTTTGCTTTCTATGGTTATTGCGATTGTGTTGGCGCTTTGTTTGGCGATGATGCGTAAGAGTGTTAATCCTGTTTTGCGTGGTGTTAGTTGGTTTTTTATTTGGTTTTTTAGAGGTACGCCTGTTTATACTCAGCTTGTGTTTTGGGGTATGTTTGCTGTTCTTGTTCCTAAGTTGAGTTTGGGTGTTCCGTTTACTAGTTTGGAGTTTTTCTCTATTGATTCTAATGTTGTTATGACTTCTTTTAATGCTGCTGTTATTGGTTTGTCTTTGAATGAGGCTGCGTATTTGTCTGAGATTGTTCGTGCTGGTTTGGAGGCTGTTGATGTTGGTCAGGTTGAGGCTGCTAAGTCTTTGGGTATGTCTCGTTCTTTGATGATGTGTCGTGTGGTTCTTCCTCAGGCTATGCGTATTATTGTTCCTCCTTTGGGTAATGAAACTATTGGTATGTTGAAGACTACTTCTTTGGTTTTGGCTGTTCCTTTTACTCTTGAGTTGCAGTTTGCTACGAATGCTATTGCTAATCGTATTTATAAGCCTATTCCTCTTCTTATTGTTGCTAGTGTTTGGTATTTGGTTATTACTTCTGTGTTGATGGTTTTGCAGTCTATGTTAGAAAAGCATTTTGGTAAAGGCTTTGAAGCACGAGATATTGTAAAACATACGCAATTGTATGCAAATACGGATCAGCGTACAGATGAGTCGTTAAAAGTTCAGCAAAAAAATGTTCAAAAGCGTAATGATGCTACTATGTTAGGTTTTAATGCTTAGTGATAGCATATTTACATTATTTGTGTGATTTTAAGTATGATAATTTAGTAGTATTATCAATGGTAGTTATGACGGGGTGTGAATATGGATATTGAAAATAATGAATTTGTTAATAAAAATATAGATGATTCTAAGTCTTTTGAGAATAATACTTCAGAAGATGCAAGCAATAGTCTAGATGATGCAAGCAATAGTCTAGATGATGCAAATAGTACTTCAACTGTTGCAGTATCTTTAACGAATGTTCAAAAATCTTTTGGATCTATTCAAGTATTAAAAAATATAAATATTACTGTTGATTCTGGCAGTGTAACAGTTATTTTAGGCCCATCAGGATCTGGTAAATCTACTTTATTGCGTTTAATAAATCAACTTGAAACTCTTACTTCTGGGAGCATATGTATTTATGGAAAGCGTATTGGAGTAAAGAAAGTAATATATAAAGGTAAAGAGCGTCTTCGAGCTCTTAACGATAAAGAAATTTCCAAACAGCGCTCTAAGCTTGGAATGGTATTTCAGCGTTTTAATTTGTTCCCACATATGACAGCATTAGAAAATGTTATAGAAGCTCCTGTTCATGTGTTAGGAATGAAAAAACAGGATGCGCGTGATTTAGCAATTAAAGAGCTTAAACGAGTTGGAATGCTTGAACGCATGAATCATTATCCTGCTGAGCTTTCTGGAGGTCAGCAACAACGTGTTGCAATTGCTCGTTCTCTTGCTATGAAGCCGGAGATTATGCTGTTTGATGAACCAACGTCTGCTCTTGATCCCGAACTTGTTGGTGAAGTTTTGAATGTTATGCTAGATCTTGCAAAAGAAGGCATGACTATGATTGTTGTGACTCACGAGATTGGTTTCGCAAAAGAAGTAGCAGATCAGGTTGTGTTTATGGATGATGGAATGGTTGTAGAGCAAGGCGATGCAAGTATTATTGACAATCCTAAAACAGATAGATTGAAAGATTTTCTTAAGCATGTGCTTTAGCTTATAGCTATGCAATTTCTTGTAATCAAAACTTCATGTACTTTGCTTACATAAATTTTGTATGAATTCTTATGAAAGTTATGATTGTTTATGTGTTGATAGTGGTAAAGTTGTGAGCGTATTTGCTATCTTGCTTTAAGGGATCTTATGATTGAAGAACGTTTTGATGCTACAAATAACAATTTGCATCGTAAAAAGAGGTTTTCTTTATTACCTCCTTCTCGTTTGATACGTTCTATTGCTGCTTTTATTTCCGCAACACTAATAGGTATTTCTGGAGCATGTGGAACATCTGACGTAGAAGGTAGCGATCCTTTATTATCTCGCAGTTATAACGTTAATAATATTAAAAAAGATGAGAAAATAGCTTCTCTTCTTCCTAAAAAGATTTTAGAAAGAGGAGAACTCGTTATGGGAACGAATATTGGTTATGCTCCTGCTGGATTTTATGCTCGAGATGGCAAAACTGTAGTTGGCTATGAGATTGATCTTAATAAAGCATTGGCAAAGCTTATGGGAGTTAAGCTAAATATTGTAAACGCTCCATTTGATGCCATTTTGCCGTCTGTTGGAACTAAATTTGATATAGGTGTTTCTGGCTTCACTGTTAGCAAAGAGCGAGAAAAGTCGGTTGATTTTGTGACTTACGCGGATGCTGGTTTGCTATTTGTTGTTCGTAAAGGAAATCCAACGAAAGTAAATCTTAATCATTTATGTGGCAAAAAGGTTTCTGTTCAAGTTGGAACTACAAGTGAATCTCAAATGTATGATGCTCGTGACTTGTGTAAGATTAAAAATGATTCTCCTCTTGATGTTCTTCCGTTTAAAGAACAAACTGATGCTACAACGGCTGTAGTAGCAGGGCGAGTAGATGTTATGTATGCTGATACTCCTGTTTCTAGTTTTGCTATTGAACAAACAGATAATCAACTTGAGCCTTTAGGTAAGAGTAAGGATAAAGCTTTGATGGGTATTATTACGCAAAAAGGCGATGAGCAGCTTGTTAAGGCAATTCAAGCTGGTATAGAAAAACTTATTCAAACAGGTGATTATAGAAAGATTATGGAGTCTTGGGGAGTTGAAGATATTATGATTAAGAAACCTGAGATAAATCCTAAAGTATGATTTTTGCTTTTGTTAATTTGCAATATATATGCTGATTTTGATTGTGTCTAGTGTAATATTGTGAGTATGCTTTCTAAAGAGAATAACAATGATAAGATTTTGCCTGTTAAGAAAATTGGCCCTATCGTTGCAGGCATAATCGTTGGGGTAGTGTCTGTATTTTTACTGTATTCTATAGCTGCAAATCGTAGATTCGAGTGGAATATAGTACTTAAGTATATTTTCAATGAAAATGTTCTTTCTGGTATTTTCTGGACTTTGTGGTTGACTTTGCTTTCTATGGTTATTGCGATTGTGTTGGCGCTTTGTTTGGCGATGATGCGTAAGAGTGTTAATCCTGTTTTGCGTGGTGTTAGTTGGTTTTTTATTTGGTTTTTTAGAGGTACGCCTGTTTATACTCAGCTTGTGTTTTGGGGTATGTTTGCTGTTCTTGTTCCTAAGTTGAGTTTGGGTGTTCCGTTTACTAGTTTGGAGTTTTTCTCTATTGATTCTAATGTTGTTATGACTTCTTTTAATGCTGCTGTTATTGGTTTGTCTTTGAATGAGGCTGCGTATTTGTCTGAGATTGTTCGTGCTGGTTTGGAGGCTGTTGATGTTGGTCAGGTTGAGGCTGCTAAGTCTTTGGGTATGTCTCGTTCTTTGATGATGTGTCGTGTGGTTCTTCCTCAGGCTATGCGTATTATTGTTCCTCCTTTGGGTAATGAAACTATTGGTATGTTGAAGACTACTTCTTTGGTTTTGGCTGTTCCTTTTACTCTTGAGTTGCAGTTTGCTACGAATGCTATTGCTAATCGTATTTATAAGCCTATTCCTCTTCTTATTGTTGCTAGTGTTTGGTATTTGGTTATTACTTCTGTGTTGATGGTTTTGCAGTCTATGTTAGAAAAGCATTTTGGTAAAGGATTTGAAGCACGAGATATTGTAAAACATCAATTAAAAAAGTAAATTTATTTGCATATAATGTGTAAATCTTGAGATAAACAACTATATTAAAGTACAATAAAAGATTATGTGTGGCATTGTTGGATATGCAGGTTTTGGAAAGATTTGTTCTAAACCTTTGCAAGTTTGTTTAGATGGATTAGAGCGTTTAGAGTATCGTGGATATGATTCTTCTGGTGTAGCTCTTGTAGCTTCCGGGATGAGTGTTGCATCTGTGCGTAAAAAAGCAGGTAGGCTTTCTAATTTACGTAATGATATTATTGAAAATCCTATGCCGCAATCTAGTGCAGCAATAGGTCATACGCGTTGGGCTACGAACGGCGCTCCTTGTGACGTGAACGCACATCCTCATACAAGTGCAGACGGAAAAATTGCACTTATTCATAATGGAATTATTGAAAATGCTGTTGTTCTAAAAGAGCAGCTTCATGAAGAAGGCTATGAGTTTTCTTCACAAACAGACACTGAAGTAGCTGCAAAATTACTTGGGAAAATTGCTAATGAGATTGTAGAAGAAACTGGTAAGCCGGACTTGTTTGCTGCGATTCGTCGTACTGCAAAAATGCTTAAAGGCGCTTTTACTCTTTTAGCAGTTGATGTTCGTCAACCTGGTATTGTTGCTGCTGTTCGTCACGATTCTCCGCTAGTGGTTGGTATTGGAGATAATGAGTATTTCTTAGGCTCTGATGTTGCAGCTTTTGTTGCTTATACAGATCGAGTTTTAGAAGTCGGTCAAGATCAGGCTGTGTGCGTTGGAGATATTGATGGTTCTGGTAAATCAAGCCTTTTGCTTACAGATTTTAGTGGGAAAGTAGTCGATAATCCTACTTGCTTTACTGTAGATTGGGATGCATCCGCAGTAGAAAAAGGTGGATGGGATTCCTTTATGGATAAAGAGATTCATGAAGATCCTCATGCTGTCGCAGATACTTTAAGAGGAAGATTTGATTCTAAAGGAAACATAATTCTCGATGAAGTTCGTATTAGCCAAGATGTATTGCGAGCAATAGATAAAATAATCGTTGTTGCTTGTGGAACTGCAAGTTATGCAGGTTTAGTTGCAAAATATGCTATTGAACATTGGGTTCGTGTACCTGTAGAAGTTGAATTAGCTCATGAATTCCGTTATCGTGATCCTATTTTAACGCATCGCACTCTTGTAGTTGCTATTTCACAATCTGGTGAAACTATGGATACGCTTATGGCTTTACGTCACGCACGCGAGCAGGGTAGTAGAGTGTTAGCAATATGCAATACTCAAGGTTCTAGTATTCCTAGAGAGTCTGATGCTGTGCTTTACACACATGCTGGTCCAGAAATCGCTGTTGCGTCAACTAAAGCTTTTGTGGCGCAAATCGTGGCAGCGTATATGCTTGGTCTTTATTTAGCTCAAGTAAAAGGCACAATGTATCGCGATGAAATACAGCAAATTGTAATGCAATTAAAAGCTATGCCGGATAAAATTCAAGAAATACTTGATTCTCAAGAAAATGCTATTTTGCAGGCTGCTAAAAGGACTTTAGAAGCTAAATCTTTCTTGTTCTTAGGAAGACATGTAGGCTATCCAGTTGCAATGGAAGGCGCTCTAAAGCTTAAAGAAATTGCATATACTTTTACAGAAGGTTTTGCAGCTGGAGAGTTAAAGCATGGTCCTATTGCGCTAGTTGACGATGGGGAACCTGTTGTTGTAATCGTTCCTTCATCTCGCGGACGTGACGTTTTACATTCAAAAGTAATCTCAGGTATTGAAGAAGTAAAAGCGCGAGGTGCTTTTACAATAGCAGTTGCTGAAGTTGGTGACTTGGATGTTGAACGTTATGCGGATATAGTTTTCTGGAGACCTAAGTGTCCAACTCTTTTAAGTCCTCTTGTTGATGTTGTTCCTTTACAAATATTCGCTATGGACATGGCTAAATTAAAGGGTTATGACGTTGATAAGCCTCGTAATCTTGCTAAGTCAGTAACTGTTGAGTAGCGTGTAAAAATTATATGTGTGCGCATAAAAGTAACATTTCAAGGCTTGACTTTAAATTTGTTAGATACTTTAGAATTCCTTATGTGTTTCGTAATTCTTTGTATCGCTTTTTAATATTGCTTTTATGTGCTATTTTCGTAATTTTTTCTGGTGCTTGTGGATCTGCAGATTTTAGAACGCATATTACTGTTTGGTCTTGGGAACCAAGCATGAAGCGTATCGCGAAAGAATTTGAAAAAAGTAATCCAGATGTTCGCGTTACTGTTAAAGATACGAGTGGTTACAATGTTCTAAATAATGCTATTCAAGACGGTTATGGTATGCCAGATGTAGCGCAATTAGAGTATCACGCTTTACCTCAATATGCTGTTAGTGGTCAGTTGCTTGATATTACAGATAGAGTTAGAGATACTAGAACTTTTTATACTCCTGGAACTTGGTCATCTGTTAAGTTAGGGGATAGGGTTTATGGTTTGCCTATGGATTCTGGTCCTATGGCATGGTTTTATAACGATGATGTGTTTCGTCAAGCTGGAGTAGATGCATCAAAAATTCATACTTGGGAAGAATATAAACATGCAGCTCGAAAATTGAAAGATATTGGTGTTTATATTGCTGCAGATTCAGGTGATGCTAGCTTTTATGATGCGATGATTTGGTTAGCTGCAGGAAGACCTTTTGTAACTTCGAATGATGGAAAAACTGTAACTGTGCGTTTAAATGAAGATGAAGGAACAAAGCAATTCACTAAGTTTTGGCAATCTATGATTGATGAAGGTCTTATTGAAACTAGATTTAATACATGGTCTTCTAGTTGGAAGGCTGCTCTTGGTGATGGGAAAGTGGCATCAGTTTTTGCTGGAGCTTGGATGACTTCTTTGCTGTTATCTAATGTTCCAGGTAGTTCTGGATTATGGCGTGTTACTACTGTTCCTACTTTGCATGGTGAGAATAGAAATGCTGAAATGGGTGGTTCTGCGTTATCTGTTTTGCAATCTAGTAGGAAACCTGAGGCTGCTATGCGTTTTGTGGATTATGTATGCCATAGTTCTAAAGGAATTCGTATTAGAGTAGATGGTGGAGCTTTTCCTGCAGATATTGTTACGTTACACGATGAATCATTCTTGAATAAAACAACAGTACGTGATTTACGTGGTATTGACATACCTTATTTTGGAGGTCAAAAATTTAATCGTATTTTTTCTGTTGCAGCAGATTATGTTGATACAAGATACAAGTATCTTCCGTTTGAAGTTTATGCTCGTAGTGATTTTAGGTCAACAGTTGGTCAAGCATATGATTGGAGTCGTAAATCTCGCGCGCGATTAGAAGTGCAAACAATGATCGATGCTGGTATAACTAATGCTGATGGTTCTCAATTAAGTCTTCCAGATGATCCAGGTCCTAGAATTTCTTTAGAAAAGGGTCTTGCTCTGTGGCGCAAAGATTTGCAAGAATACGGATATAATCAAGGATTTGTTGTTCGATAAAATCAGATTATATATGTGCATGTTATTCCTAAATCATATATGCATATCCGTTTTTGCTAAGTAACACTGAGCAATACTAAGCAATACTAAATAATGTTATGCACTACTGAGCAATACTAAGTAGTGCATAAGTAACACTGAGTAACACTTAATCTAAATAATGTTAAGTAACAATAAATCTAAATAATGTATTTGTATGTATTACTTACTAAAACGTGTTTCGATTGTAAATTTCTGCCATACCTTCGAAAATTAGATTAGGATCATAGTAGTCTATTTCTTCTATATCTTTTTCAAAAAGTCTACCTAATCCGCCAGTAGCAATAACTTTAAACGGCTCATTTATTTCACTTTTGAATTGTTTAATAGTGCGTTCAATTCCGCCGAGAAAACTATAATACAGTCCTGCTTGCATTGCTGGGCGAGTTGATTTTGCTAATATCGATTCTGGTCGTGAAATTTCTACTTCTGGAAGTTGCGCTGTGTTATCCCATAAAGCTGCTGCAGCTGTGCGAATACCTGTGCATATGAGTCCGCAAGTTATAGCTCCATTTTTATCAACATAGTTGTATGTTGTTGCTGTTCCAAAATCAATTACTAGTGCTGGTCCGCCGTATTTTGCGAATGCTCCAACGCAATCTGCTAAGCAATCTGCTCCAAGCGTTTTAGGCTCGTCTATTCGAATATTCATTCCAGTTTTTACACCAGGGCCAACAATCATAGGGTCAATATTTAAGAATTTGATAATACTTGAACGGAATGAGTGCATTACTTTTGGCACAACAGAAGCAACTATGACATCATCTACATCTTTTATGCTAAATCCACTTAGATGAAGGAATTGCGTAATCATAATTCCATATTCATCTGAAGTGTGATTCGCTTTTGTAGTCATTCTGTAAGTTCCAACAATATTATCGTTTTCTAAAAACCCTAGAACTATATTTGTGTTGCCAATATCAACTGCTAAAAGCATATTTTCCTCGCTGTGAACGTGTTTTGTTTTTATATATTCTACATTTTATTCTTCATTGTTTTCACAATATTCGTAATTCAAAGGAAGAGTTATTTCAAAGTTTGGACCACGTTTATCGTCTACTACTTTTACGCTACCATGATGAAGCTGTGCTGCCCATCTTGCAATAGATAATCCTAGTCCTGTTCCTCCAGATTCTGTTCCAATGCCTTGGTTTCCTTTTACAAATCGCCGGAAAATTTCAGATCGTTCTTCTTTTGGTATTTGTTTTCCAAAGTTAATAACATTACTTATTAGAGCATTGTTTTGAGAATCTGCATAAGCTGTAATTAGTACTTTTGTATTATCTGGAGAATGTTTAAGAGCATTAGAGATAATATTTGTAAATAATTGTGAAAGTCTATTTTGATCTCCAGTAAGTTGTATATTATCGTCAATTTTTACGTAAATATTATGATTGTGTCCGCTATCTGCTATTTCTAAAGGTTCTACTATTGAATCAATAAATTTCGAAAAATTAAACGATGTTATATTAAGATTTTCTGCTCCTGCTTCTACTCTAGATAAGTCCAATAAGAATGTAATAAGATCTGCAAGTTTATGTGTTTGATTTAATATAGTTTCCATATTTGCAGGAGTTGGTTCGATTACTCCATCTGCAAGATTTTCTAGCATTGCTTGTAATGCTGAAACTGGTGTTCTTAGTTCGTGACTTACGTTTGCTATAAGATCTCTTCGCATTTGGTCTACGTGTTCTAATTCTTCAGCCATCTCGTTAAATGCAAGAGTAAGTTTTCCTACTTCATCACTTCGATTTTCAATTTCTACTCTTACTGAATAGTCGCCTTCAGCCATTGATTCAGACGCATCTCGCATTTGGCGCAATGGTGCTATTAAGCCGCGCGAGAATGTATATGTTATTCCTAGTGCTACTGCAAGAGTTAAAGGCATTGCAATCCATCCATTTAATCCCATTTTCAGAAGGAACCATGCCATAACAAATGCTATTGCTGTAGCTACAACAATAATCGCTGATAACTCGCTTTTTAATGACGAGAAGAATTTTAATGACGAGAAGAAGTTTAGTGGATGTGATAAGTTTTTTATATTTTTAACACTATCCACATTAAAGTTTTTGAGATGATTATTTTTTCTTTTCGACTTAATATCAATATCAATATCAGAGTTTGTGGTGGAGTTTTTTCTCGATTGTGATTTTTTCATAAGATTATATTATCTTTAAATTGTGTAAAAATTGTTTTATGATTTGTTACTAATTGTAGTTAAATACACTAACAAATCTTAATGTTATTTCATTTCATTACATCACATCATATTACTTATAAATTTTAAGTTATTTGTATTTCAAAATATATGTTTATTTATAGAATTTTCCTATTTGTTGTTGCTGAGCTGTCGGAGTTTCTCTCATCGCAAGATTTTTACATTGCTCTAAGAGAAACTCCGATAGCTCTTGGCATGTTTAGTCTTTTAATCTTCGGCTAATCACCGAGATTTTTCGATTTTTCTTCTTCATTCGATGAATCACCACTTCGTGCTGAGGTTCATCTCATTCAGGGCGAAAAATCTTAAATCTCTGCCTAACTAACAGCAAAGCGTACGTTGTAAAACAAACTATAAGTAGTTTGCAAGTTAATATTCGATGGCGTAAGAAAGTGGGGAATATGTGATTTGTTAGCTTTGCGATTTATTGGACTTAATTTTTTCTCGTTAATCGTTTGCAGCTTTAATTCTCGCTTATCATAGGTTCAAAAGCGTATCCAATTCCGTGTACTGTGCGAATCCAGGAAGACCCTATTTTGTGTCTTAAAGACTTTATATGTGAATCAACTGTTCTAGTACCAGAAGCGTCTGGCCAATCCCACACTTTTTCAAGCAATTTTTCGCGCTTAAATACTGCATGAGGTTTACGAGCTAATGTTGCTAATAAGTCGAATTCTGTAGGAGTAAAATGAACTTCTTCATTGTCAATAGTAACAATACGCTGGCGAGGATTGATAACTAGATTTCCAAAAGTCATTGTTCGTTCATTTTCCAAATTCTTAGCTATTTGAGTAGCGCGATCTACGCGCCGCAACAGTGCTGCGCATCTTGCTATAAGTTCTCGTGGCGAAAATGGTTTCGTCATGTAGTCGTCTGCTCCAGCGCTTAATCCCGATATTTTATCTGATTCAGCATCTCTAGCTGTTAGCATAAGAATTGGTACAAGACGTTTAGAAATAATCCTTTTAGTTGCTTCAATGCCATCCATTATTGGAAGCATAATGTCCATAATAATTAGATCTGGCTTAAGCTGTTCTGCTACTTTAA
Organism: uncultured Gardnerella sp.; assembly: GCF_947280595.1. NCBI lineage: Bacteria > Bacillati > Actinomycetota > Actinomycetes > Bifidobacteriales > Bifidobacteriaceae > Gardnerella > uncultured Gardnerella sp. Next base: position 51,562 of record NZ_CAMYOS010000005.1, read on the forward strand.
CAGCAGACGCTCCATCAGATACGACCCTAGCGCGCCATCCTTGTGCAGCTATGCGCTGTGCAATTGCCGTAGCTAAATCTGGCTCATCTTCAACCACAAGAATAGTACGAGGAACTCCGTTACCTAATGGAGCGTTAAGCATAATCTAATAAACCCTTTCAGTGTTTCACTGGTTTCAAGAATACTGCGCCTAATGCTGGAACAGTAATTCTTGCTGAGTATGGGCGAGAATGATATTCTTCAGCTGCTGCAGTAAATGTTCCATTGTGAATATCTGAACCGCAATACTTTGCATCGTCAGTTGTAAGAATTTCTTCCCACTTGCCTCCCTTTGGAAGTGCAATTTGATAGTCTTGCCAAGCTTGACCAGAGAAGTTCACTACAACAACAATTTCTTCGCCATCGTCACCAATACGCATGTAGCTCAAAGTATTGTGATCAGAATCATCGCTTGTAAGCCATTGGAATCCATCAGGCGTAAAGTCTTGACTCCAGAATGCTCTTGAACTCTTGTATAAAGCATTCAAATCAGCAACAAGCTTTTGAACACCTTGATGGAACGGCCATTGCAATTCGTTCCAATTAAGTGAAGTGTTGAAGTTCCATTCGCTTGATTGTCCAATTTCTCCACCCATAAATAGTAAGTTCTTTCCTGGGTGAGACCATTGATAGGCGAGTAATGCGCGCAATCCTGCGAATTGCTGCCATTCATCTCCTGGCATCTTGCCAAGTAATGAGCCTTTTCCATACACAACTTCATCGTGGCTCAAAGGCAAAACGTAATGCTCAGAATAAGCGTATACCATTGAGAACGTAATTTCATTGTGATGCCAACGTCTGTTGATTGGTTCTTCTTTAAGATATTGCAACGTATCGTGCATCCAGCCCATATTCCACTTCAAGCCGAATCCTAAGCCACCCATATCTGTTGGTGCAGTAACTCCTTGATAGGCTGTTGATTCTTCTGCAATCATCATAATGCCAGGATTATTTTTGTAAGCAGTGGCATTTGCTTCTTTAATGAAGTCGATTGCTTCAAGATTTTCGCGCCCACCATAAATATTTGGTCTCCACTGACCTGCCTCTCGGCTGTAATCTAAGTAGAGCATTGAAGAAACTGCGTCGACTCTGAGTGCATCAATGTGATATTCGTCAAGCCAGAAGCATGCATTCGCTACTAGGAAGTTACGAACTTCGTGACGTCCAAAGTTGAATATGTATGTTCCCCAATCAGGATGTTCACCGCGCATTGGATCAGGATCTTCATACAAAGCAGTACCGTCAAAACGTCCAAGTGCGAAATCGTCCTTAGGGAAGTGTGCAGGTACCCAGTCCATTATTACGCCAATTCCGGCTTTATGGAGCTTATTTACTAAATACTTGAAATCATCAGGAGATCCAAGTCTAGAATCTACTGCGTAATAACCAGTTACTTGGTAACCCCATGAACCGGAGTACGGGTATTGTGTAAGAGGCATAAACTCAACGTGAGTAAATCCTTCTTTTACTACATAGTCAACTAGGCTGTCTGCTAACTCGCGATAATCGCTTAAATCACGATTCCAGCTATTGGCTTGTACTTCGTAGATGCTTATTGGACCATTATGTGCATCGCTTTTAGCGCGCTTATCCATCCAATCTGTATCATGCCACTTAAAGTCTGAATCTACAACAACAGATCCAGTGTTTGGTGGAACTTCGTGAGAACGTTCCATAGGATCTGCTTTCATAATCCAAGATCCAGATTGTGTAAGAATCTCAAATTTGTAAACTTCTCCTGCGCCTACGCCTGGAATGAAAAGTTCCCAAATTCCAGAAGATCCTAATGATCTCATAGCATGACGGCGTCCATTCCAATAGTTGAAATTGCCAACTACTCGAACAGCACGAGCATTTGGTGCCCAAACGGAAAACGCTGTACCTGTGACTTTTTTGACCATTTTTCCAGTTTCAGGAGAAACAAGTCCCCATGAATCTGTAATGGTTTTAACGTGTGCGCCTAATGCTTCCCACAGGCGTTCATGTCTTCCTTCGCCGAACAAATACATGTCTAATTCGCCAACTTGAGGCAAATAACGATATGGATCATCGTCAACTGACTCAGTCCCGTCTATTTCAACAGTGCGAACTCTATAGCTTGGTACTGAAAACTCTTTTGAACGAGCATGTTTAGTTGCAGGAACAACAGCTGTAAAAATGCCATTATATTCGTGCTTAGCTTCATATTCACCAGATTTGGTGATGATAATTACTCTTTTCGCCATTGGTCGCAAAACGCGCACAGTGGCAGTGCCTTCGCTTTTGCCTGTTCCAAGATGTCCACCAAGGACCTCGTGTGGATTGTAATATTCTGCATTGCTCACCGCGGCTAATACATCCTGTCGGACTGCAACCGCGACTGCATCCTCATTGATGGTAGAAACTGTACTCATGGTTTCCATAATACATGCTTTATGGAAGTAAGTCGCGTGTTTTTTAATATCTTATTAAAAAATATTAAAAATTTCTTCAAGTCGTTAGCTTATGAGAAACTTTTATGAGTTTTTCTGTGCATACGGAGGGTTCTGTGGGATATCAAGTCGGCGATATGGTCGTCTATCCTCGTCATGGTGCGGCGCGTGTCGAGGAAATCAGCGAGCGGACAGTAAAAGGAATAACACGACAATATTTGCGTCTTGTTGTTTTGTCATCAGATGGTTTAGAGATTAACGTTCCTGTTGACAGCGTTAAAAAAGTTGGCGTTAGAGATATTGTAGGCGCGAAAGAAGTAGCAAAAGTATTTGAAATTTTGCGTACTCCAATCATCGAAAAAGAGATGAATTGGTCAAGACGCTATAAGCTTAATGTTGAGAAGATTGCTACTGGAGATGTCAATAAGATTGCAGAAGTTGTGCGTGATTTATCTCAAAGAGATATTGATGAGCACGGACTTTCAGCAGGTGAAAAGCGTATGCTTTCTAGAGCTCGTAGCATTTTAATTTCTGAAATTGCTTTATCTGAGAAAATTGATGAACAGGAAGCTGAGCGTTTGCTTAATGTAAATCTTGGTTATGCTAAAGCTAAGGATGGTGACGAAAAGCATCATACTTCTTTCCCACAAGAGCCTGCTTCGGAAACATTATTGCTACTTGCTAAGAATTCACGTAAATCTCGCAAAAAGTAAGTAACTATAAAATTTTCGCCACAAGAATTAAGTATTACAAGAATTAAGTGCATAAAGTAAGAATTAAAATAAATCCTGCTTTAACATATCGCACATTTTTGTTTAATAACCAATAAAATAAGCCTTATCTAAAATCTACTTTCAGACAAGGCTTATTTTTTAAATTATCGTTAAACTTTTGCAGATAAACTAATAATTAAACTTTTACAAATAAACTAATTGAATTACTTTCCAGGATCTTTTTGCCCTTCATTAGAACGAACTGGACCTGGAAGAACAGGTTTTGGTTTCTCTGTAATTAGTCTACTAGGTTTTTCTTGCTTATCTATAGCTAAACGCATTGAAGCACTTGTTTTTGTTCCATTTTCGATGTCATCTAAAATTTTAATAATCCAAGTGTCAAGTTGTTTAGCGTATGAAGGCATTAACTCACTTACATTAACTATGCTAGTGTAGCTTCTTCCAGCAATTCCATTGATTACGTTAATATTGTCATTCTTATTTTTTTGTGAATCGTTTATAAGAACGTCAATATGCCTATCTTCAAGCAATTTACTGAATTCACCTATGCTTTGAGTGCTTGGATCTGTACCTTGAGCAATTGATGAAATGTAATCTTTAGGTGCACTATCTTTAATATTTATGTCTGAAAGAAGCCAGAATATAATAGGTGATGTTGATGCAATCTTATATTTTGCATGAACACTTGCAAACTTATTTAGATAAGCATCGAGAGTTTTTTCCTTATCTTTCCACTTATTAAAGCGCGAAGTAAAATCTTTGCGTTTTGCAGGATTTATTCGCGAAAAAGTTTCGTATAGAGAATTTGCCATTGCGCTTCTAGCATCTCTTGAGAACCACAAATATGGGTTATCTCCGTTTAATGCTCCAACAGTACTTGCTGCACTTACTAATTCTGTTTTCTTTGGTAAGTTTTTTGTTGCCCAATCATCATAACCTGCGCCGTTTACTACTATAACTTGAGCAGAATGCAATGTTTTAGAATCATTATCGCTTAATTTTGCGTCATCGACATTTGCATTTGATCCGTTTAGCAAGTTGACTACTTTTACATCTTCTCCGCCAATTTCTTGAGCTAAGCTACCCCAAGTGTCTAGTGTAGATACTACTGAAATTGGCTTGTTGCTTTTAGCTTCTTCTGGTTTTGTTTGAGTGCTAGGTGCTTGAGATCCGCATGCAGCAACACCAAATCCAACAACCAATGCTATTGCGTACGTTGCAATAGTTTTGATTGTATTCTTCAAAGTTGTAACAGTGATACGCATTGAAACTCACTCCTTCCGCCGCGTCCACGCCGGCAATTGTCGTACGCTCCACATGTCCACGTATATTACATACAGCTGTCGTACACTTTTTATATATCTCACGATAGTCTATGGATACGAATTATGCGAGTTGGAAAGTGATGATTTTATGGTGATTGTATTAGATGGTAAAGCGTTATCGAATAAGATAAAAATAAGTTTAGCAAAGCGAGTTTCTTTACTTAAAGAAAAAGGTATTGAACCCGGATTAGGTACTTTGTTAGTTGGCAATGATTCTAGTTCTATGAAATACGTTGCAGGTAAACATCGCGATTGTCAGGAAGTTGGAATTCGTTCTATTCGTTATGATCTTCCTCAAGATGCTAGTGAGGAAGATGTTCTTAAAGCTGTTGAAAGTTTAAATAATGATCCTTCTTGTACAGGTTTTATTGTGCAATTGCCTTTACCGAAAGGCATAGATGAAAAGAAAATAATTGAAGCAGTTGATCCTAAGAAGGATTGCGATGGTATGCATCCTTATAATTTAGGGGAACTTGTTATGCATATTTCTGGAAAGATTACAACGCCTTTGCCTTGTACTCCGAGAGGAATATTAGCTTTGCTTGACGAATACAATATTAACCTTGATGGCAAAGAAGTTTGTGTTCTTGGACGTGGTATTACAGTTGGACGCACTATTGGATTGTTGTTGACTAGACGTGGTGTAGATGCAACAGTTACTTTGTGTCACACTCATACGCGTAATGTTCATGAGATTATGCGCAGATCGGATGTAATTATTGCAGCAATTGGTAGTGCTGGGTTTGTAAAGCCTGATGATGTTAAGCCAGGCGCTGTTCTTGTTGATGTAGGCTTGTCTTTTGTATTTGATGAAGAGTCTGGTAAATATCGTCTAAAAGGGGATGTTGACGTTTCGTGTAGAGATATTGCTGGAGCGTATTCGCCTAATCCTGGTGGCGTTGGTCTTATGACTAGAGCAATGTTGTTAGCTAATGTTGTAAATATTGCAGAAAATCAAGTTTGCTAATATTTTGCATCTTTATGCTGTTTGTTAGCTGGTTGCGTGTTTGTTGTGGTTGATTGCATGGATGCAATCAAGAGTACTTGCGTTGAAAGCACACTGTGCTTTCAACATTGAGCAAGTCCTCTCGCATTAAGCTCGTTTGAAGCGCGAGCTTTGCTTCAAACGAGGGTAATGCGACACACCCGAGCTCCTAAGCTAACTTTGGCTATGCCTATCTATAACATTGACAGAGCGTGTGCGAAAAGCTCACGCTACATATACAAACATAATTTAATATCGAGTAATATCCACCCCAAGAAGAAACCACTAATAACTAATGGCAGAGAATAATAACGAAGTCGCCAAGGTTGCGATTAATGATATTGGCACCGAAGAAGACTTCATCAAGGCAGTCGATTCAACCATCAAGAATTTTGATGATGGTGATTTAGTTGAAGGTACCGTCGTAAAGATTGATCACGACGAAGTATTGTTGGACATCGGCTACAAGACTGAAGGTGTAATTCCTTCCCGTGAACTTTCCATCAAGAAAGACGTTGATCCAGATGATGTCGTTGGAGTTGGCGACACTATTGAAGCACTTGTTGTTACTAAGGAAGACAAGGAAGGACGTCTTATTCTCTCCAAGAAGCGTGCGCAATACGAGCGTGCTTGGGGCGATATTGAGAAGATTAAAGATGCAGACGGTATTGTTGAAGGTACTGTTATTGAAGCTGTTAAGGGCGGCTTGATTGTAGATATCGGCTTGCGTGGCTTCTTGCCAGCATCCTTGGTTGAGATGCGTCGTGTACGCGATCTTTCTCCATACATTGGTCAAAAGATTAAAGCTAAGATTCTTGAGCTTGATAAGAATCGCAATAATGTTGTTCTTTCTCGCCGCCAGTTCCTCGAGGAAACCCAGTCTGAAGTTCGCGAAACATTCCTTTCGCAGCTTAAGAAGGGTCAGATTCGTGAAGGCGTTGTGTCTTCTATCGTAAACTTCGGCGCATTTGTTGATCTTGGCGGTGTTGACGGTCTTATTCATGTTTCTGAGCTCTCTTGGAAGCATATCGATCATCCATCTGAGGTTGTTAAGGTTGGAGATAAGGTCACTGTTGAGGTTCTCGATGTTGACTTCGATCGCGAACGTATCTCCCTTTCCCTTAAAGCAACTCAGGAAGATCCATGGCAGCGCTTTGCTCGCACACACGTTCCTGGACAAGTTGTTAAAGGTAAAGTCACTAAGATTGTTCAGTTTGGCGTGTTCATCTCAGTTGAAGATGGAATTGAAGGCTTAGTACACATCTCTGAGCTTGCTAATCGTCATGTAGAGAATCCTGAAACTGTTGTTAAGGGTGGCGAAGAAGTATTCGTTAAGGTTATTGACGTAGATCTCGATCGTCGTCGTATTTCCCTCTCCTTGAAGCAGGCAAATGAGGCTGTTGATCCAAATTCTGAAGATTTCGATCCAGCTCTTTACGGTATGCCAGCTGAGTACGATGAAGAAGGAAACTACAAGTATCCAGAAGGATTCGATCCAAATACTAACGAGTGGATTGCTGGTTATGAACAGCAGCGCGAAGAGTGGGAAGCACAATATGCAGCAGCTCATGAATTATGGGAGCAGCATAAGGTGTTTGCCGCTAAGGAACTTGCTGCTGCAGCTGAGTCTGCTGCTCAAGATGGTCAGAGTGAAGAAGCTGAAAAGAAGCCTGAAGTAAAGGAAGAAAAGAAAGAAGAAGTTGCTTCTAATTATTCTTCTGAAGCTCAAAGCGAAGGTACTTTAGCTGATTCTGATCAATTAGCTCAATTGCGTGAGCAGTTGTTAAGTGAAAAGAAGTAGTTGTAAGTTTTGTTGCAATTATTTAATTCATAAATAATATTTATGTGCTCTGGAAATATTTTCAGAGCACATTTTTATAAACAATAGCTATTGTTTATAATACGAATAGCTATTGAATATCTATTGTAATTAGTTTTATGCGGTTAGTGGTAGCATGATTTTTGGTTTGCGACTGAAAGTCTACTAGAGGTTTGAGAGTATGAGCGAGCATAACAATTTTGATGATTTTAATGATGATGCGAATAATTTCAATAACGCTGATTCTTCAATCTACAATGTTTCAAATAATGAAGATGACGATGCGACTACTTCTATGAGTATTTCTGATATTGAAAGCGCGTCTAAGAAATCATCCGATGACCTTTTCAACAATGTATCTGAATCTTATAAGAATGGTGTTAAAGATCGTGTAAAAAATCGTTCTGCTTCTGCATTCATATATTCCTTGTTGATTGTTTTAGTTTTAATTATTGCAGGTTATTGTTTAACAGCTTGGTATTTCCACGATCGCGTAGTTCCTGGTGTGCATTTTGGTAATGAAAAATTTAGCGAACAAATTGTTGGAAAGAAAAGTGATGAAGTTGCTCATATTGTTGAGCAAGCGATTTCTGATTCTTCATTTGAAATAAGCGATAACAGAGGCGGTAGTCTTACTTCTAGCTTAGGTGATATGAAAGTTAAGTCAGATGTTCAAGCTACTGTTCGCAATATTATTAGCGCTAAGCACGATAATTTGTTTACTATGCTCATGCCTTGGGTAACTCGCAATGTTCCACTTTCTGCACAGCGTAATGATTCTGAAATGAATAAAAGCGTTGTAACTTATTTTGTGAAAGATAAAGATAGAGCTATTCCATTTACTTCTAATTTCGATGAAAAAGAGTCGAAGTTCGTTGTTAAAGATGGTGAAGCTGGTAGTTCTGTTGAAACTTTGCCGGTTCGTGAAGCTGTAAAAAAGATGATTGCAAATCCTGGTCATGTTGCTAAAGTATCGGTTGTTTATAGGCGTGTTGATTCTCCTATTCAGCGTGATGAAGCTCAAAAGTTAACTGATCAACTTAATTCTGTTATTTCAAATGAAATTAAGTTCGATAATGGCAATGGTAAAGATTTTGTTGTTCCTAAGAATGTAATTTCTAAGTGGATATCTATTGATGTAGATGAATTTAAGCATAAGCTTTCTTATGATATTGATTCTAAAGCTGTAAATGATTGGTTGTCTGGAAATCTTCCTAAACAGTTGAATCAAGTAAAAGTAGATCAGGAAGATTCTGTAGACAAGAATGGGAAAGTTATTTTCACTGCTACTAAAGGCGTTGATGGTGTTTCTATCAAGTATTCTGATTCTGTTTTAAAGCAAGTAGTTGATGCTTTAAAGAATAAGAAAGCTGTTAAGATTTCTGTTCCTTCTGAAGTATCTAAGTTTAGCGTTGAACGCAAGCTTGTTGAAATGCGAATTGTAGTAGATAAATCTTCTCAGACTGCAACTGTGTATAAGAATGATGAAGTTGTTAAGACATTCCCAGTTTGCACTGGTCAGACTAATTTGACTGAGTCTGATTCTGGTACTTTCCATATTTATTTGCGTTACGATGTTAAGACTATGCGCGGTAGACATTATGATGGAAGACCTTATGTTCTTCCTGGAATTCGCTGGGTTAGCTTCTATAATGGTGGCGAAAGTTTCCATACTGCTGCTTGGAATTCTGTTGGCATTGCAACAGGTGATCCTGCACGACATGGTTCTAATGGATGCGTGAATATGTATGAAGCTGATGCTCATTGGATCTACGATAATTGCCCTCGTGGAACTATTGTTCAAGTTATTGGTGAAACTCCAGAAAACCCGGTGCGTCCGTGAACGATTCTAAAGACGCTATAGCTTTAGATTCATCTGAGCTTAATAGCGCTAAATCTAGTGTTGATGAAACTAAGCGGGGAAAACTTGCTGAGAAAAATGAGAAATCTTCCCCGCTTAAACCTGTTAGGTGTGTTAGTAGCACGCCTATACCGGTTCATGTTACGTCTACTTTGTTTGATACTCCAACTCCTGAAGAGAGAATTGACAATAAGCCGTTTTTAGTGAGGTGCACTAGGCGTTTTATAACTTCAGTTGTTGGATTATGGATGCGTTTGGCTGGTAAAATCTCGAGAAAATGCGGATTGTATCCTAGTGTTGAGCCTTATATTGGATATGGTACAGATAAGTACGCTCGACTTATTTGTAGGACTGTATACGCTCCCAAAAATGGCAATCATTCGGTGTTAAAGCGCGGAATTTACGCAATGCTTGTTGTTCCTGCTGTAAGAGTTCGCGTATCGATTTCAATTGATAATATTCCTGTTGAGAGTGCTCAAATCGGTGATTCTGAAGCGTATGATAAGCCGGATTCTTCAGGTGTAGGCGGTGCAGAATATTGTATTTCAGATCGTGCTGGATATCTTGATTTAATTACAGAAAGAGCTTTGTGTGTTGGCAAGCACATTGTTAGCTATAGTGTGGAAGGCCGCGAGCCTGTAGAATCAAGTTTATTTGCTATATCTTCATCTGCTTGTATTGGTGTTATCTCGGATGTAGACGATACTATAATGGTTACGCAAGCTCCTTCTATTATTAAAGCTTCGTACAACGTTCTTATTATGAATCCTGAGCATCGTTCTCCAGTAAGTGGCATGGCATCAATGTTTTCAGATATTTCTAATCTTCTTCCGGATGCTCCATTTTTCTATCTTTCTACATCTCCTTGGAATGTTGAAGCTTCGATTAGACATTTTATTTTGCGAGAAGGTTTTCCAGAAGGTCCGCTTTTATTGCGTGATTTAGATCCGCGTCCTAAAACGTTTATTCCTACTGGGCCTCAGCATAAAATGGAATTTGCTGCTCAACTTATGGACGATTTTCCGAATATGCGTTTTATTTTAATTGGCGATGATGGTCAAAGAGATCCAAATACTTATTCTCGAATTATTAAGCAATATCCAGGTAGGGTTGTTGCTGTTGGGATTCGTCAATTAAAAAATCATGCTACTGTTAAAGATTTTCGCAATCGTAGTAATCGTGATTTTAATATATCTCTTTCAACTTCGCGTATTGCATATAGTGATATTGATAATACTGTTGAAGCGTCTGGTGCTGCTGGAACTGTTGATGGAGTACCATTTTTTGTTGCTCCAGATGGAGTATCTCTTGCTAAAACTATGTTGCCTTATTTACAAAATTTTAAAAATAAGAATGATGTAATTCGCTAATTATTTTTATTTAATTCAATAGTTATTTGTGTAGTAATTCGTTAGTTATTTGTGGTGTAATTTTGGGAAATAACCCATAATTTTCTAGTTTGTTGTGATGTAATTTTCTAGTTTGTTTTAGCTTAATTCGTTAATTTTTAGCTTAATTCGTTAATTCATAAAAGCGAAAAATGCAACTGTTAATTTCTTAATTCGTTTTAGCGTTTTGTTGAATTAATCTTAATAAAGGCTTTTTGCATAAGATTTAGGCTATTTTATTGAGTTTAAGTACACGTATATGTGTAAGATTTCTATCAACTTGAGTTTTGATTCTTATTAGTAATCTTAATTTAATGTTGTATGAATTGTATATATAGAGAAAGCGTGAAAGTTATGGATAACACTAACGAGCAAAACAATGTGTATTCAAATCCACAATCTCAGCCACAGCAAGCTCCTCAGCAGGCTCCTCAGTATAGCGAGCAGCAGTATGCTCAGCCACAGCAGGCTCCTCAGTATAGCGAGCAGCAGTATGCTCAGCCACAGCAGGCTCCACAGTATGCTCAACCTCAGTATGCTCAACCACAGCAAGCTCCACAGTATACTCAGCCACAGTATGCTCAACCACAGTACGGTCAGCCACAGTATGCTCAGCAAACTCAATATTCATCGTTAACTAATAATACTGGTGTTTACGGTCCTACTAGTAGTAAGAGCAAGCTTGCAGCAGGTTTGTTAGGTATTTTCCTTGGCGTTTTCGGCGTACATAATTTTTATCTTGGACACACAGGTAAAGCTGTTGGCCAATTGCTTATCACTATTCTTTCTTTCGGAATGTTATGGTTTGTTTCTAGCATTTGGGGTTTGATTGAAGGCATTTTGATTCTTTGCTCCAAGCCTGGAACTAAGTGGCATAAAGATTCTGATGGTGCAGAATTGCAAGACTAAATTTAGAATTTTGCATTATAATCAAGAATTTTAATTTTTATGTAATACCCTAGTGGCTCTAAGTTGCTAGGGTATTATTTATAAGTTATTAGGGGATTATTTATAATCAAAATATGACGATGATGCGTATTGCTGTAACTGGAGGAATTGCAGCTGGAAAATCTACTGTTGTAAATCATTTGCGCTCTCTTGGTGCGTTTGTTATTGATTATGACGTTTTAGCTCGTAAAGTTGTTGAGCCTGGAAGTAAAGTATTTAAAGAAATTGTTCGAGTTTTTGGTAACAATGCAATTACTGGTGACGGATATTTAAATCGTGCTTTTATTGCAGATTGCATTTTTGGAGATGATAGCATTCATAAGCAAGCATTAAGTAAGGTTGAGTCTATTATTCATCCTGCTATTTATGATTGCGCGAAGCTTTTAGAGAAGGAATATATTAGTAGAATTTCTAAAGAAAATCTGTATAACTTAAATTGTTTTAGTTGCGTGATTGTGCACGATATTCCTCTTCTTGCTCAAGTGGTAGATACTATTCCATTTAAATTTGACTATATTCTTACTGTTGAAGCTCCTAAAGATATTCGCGTTGCGAGGATCCTTCGAGAAAGAAATATGACTGAAATTGAGGCTTTAGCACGCATAAATAATCAGCTTGGAAGCGATGCTCGTAAAAGTATTGCAAATTATGTAGTTGATTCAACTAAACCAATTGATTTTATGCTTAAAAGTGTTGAAGATGTGTTGAAATCATGGCTGCGAGATGTGAATATGCGAGATGTGAATCAGCGAGATGTGAATAGTAGTGTTTTTAAGTAGTGGTGTGAGTAGTGTTTTAACTAGTGATGTGAGTAGTGTTTTAACTAGTGATGTGAGTAATAGTGTGAGTAATTTAAGTAGTAATTTAAGTAGTAAAGCGCTTGGAAGTGAAGAATAATGTCAAATAAAATTCAGCGCACAAATAAGCCATTTGTAGTAGAAGCGCCTTTTAAGCCTTCAGGAGATCAGCCTAAAGCAATTGAAGAGTTGGCGAATCGTATTGAAAATGGAGAAAGTGATGTTGTTCTTATGGGCGCTACTGGTACAGGTAAAACTGCCACAACAGCTTGGCTTATTGAGCGTTTGCAACGTCCGACTCTTATTATTGAGCCAAATAAAACTTTAGCTGCTCAGCTTTGTGCTGAGTTTCGAGAGCTTATGCCGAATAACGCTGTGAGCTATTTTGTGTCTTACTACGACTATTATCAGCCGGAAGCGTATATTCCACAAACAGATACGTATATTGAAAAAGATTCTAATATTAACGATGATGTTGAGCGTCTTCGTCACGCTGCAACAGCAAACCTTTTAACTAGAAGAGATTGTGTTGTTGTTGCTACAGTTTCATGTATTTATGGACTTGGTACTCCAGAAGAGTATGCAGATCGAATGCTTGTTTTAAGTGTTGGTGAGCAGATTGACAGAGATGATTTATTACGTCAATTTGTAAGCATGCAATACAAGCGTAATGACATTGCTTTTACTCGTGGAACTTTTAGAGTTCGAGGAGATACAGTTGAGATTATTCCTGTTTATGAGGAATTAGCTGTGCGAATTGAGTTCTTTGGAGATGAAATTGACAATATTACAATGCTGCATCCGCTTACTGGGGATGTAATTCGCAAGGAGAGTAGCGTTCACATTTTCCCTGCATCGCATTATATTGCAGGTCCTGAGCGGATGGAGCACGCGCTAGAAGCAATTGAGGTTGAAAAAGAAGAAAGAGTAGCTCAACTTAAAAAGCAAGGTAAGCTTTTAGAAGCTCAGCGTCTAGAAATGCGAACTACTTACGATTTAGAAATGTTAAGACAAGTTGGAGTTTGCCCTGGAATAGAGAATTATTCTAGACATTTTGACGGTCGTGAAAAAGGCACTCCTCCTCATACTCTTCTTGACTTTTTCCCAGATGATTTTCTGCTTGTTTTAGATGAATCTCATGTAACTGTTCCGCAAATTGGAGCAATGTATGAGGGTGATGCTTCTCGTAAAAGAACTCTTGTTGAGCATGGTTTTAGGCTGCCTTCTGCAATGGATAATCGCCCGTTAAAGTGGAAAGAATTTTTGGAGCATGTTGGTCAAACTGTGTATCTTTCTGCAACTCCTGGTGACTACGAGTTGGGTCTTTCAGATGGTGTAGTTGAGCAAATTATTCGTCCTACTGGTTTACTCGATCCTAAAATTGAGGTTCGTAAAGCACAAGGACAGGTTGATGATTTGTTAAATGAGATTAAAGCAAGAATTTCTAAAGATGAGAGAGTTCTTGTTACTACTCTTACTAAGAAGATGGCAGAAGATTTAACTGATTATTTTCTTGAGCTTGGTATTAAAGTTGAATACTTACATTCGGATGTTGATACTTTGCGCAGAGTGGAGCTTTTGCGATTTCTTCGTGAAGGAAAGATTGATGTTATTGTTGGCATAAATCTTCTTCGTGAAGGATTGGATTTGCCAGAAGTTTCTCTTGTTGCGATTTTAGATGCAGATAAAGAGGGATTCTTAAGATCTTATCGTTCTCTTATTCAAACAATTGGTCGAGCTGCAAGAAATGTTTCTGGAACAGTTCTTATGTATGCGAATACTGTTACAGATGCAATGAGTAAAGCGATTAGTGAAACTGAGCGCAGGCGTAACAAGCAGATTGAATACAATAAAGCGCATGGTATTGATCCTACTCCTTTAAGAAAGAAAATTAGCGATGTAAACGATATGCTAGCTAAAGAAGATGTTGATACTCAAACTTTGCTTTCTGGTGGCTATAGGAATTCTGGTAAGGTTGGTAATTCACATTACGGCATACCCAAAGAGCCTAATCTTTCTCGTGTTAGTAGTAAGAAGCGTATTGCTAATGTTTCTGAACTTCCTAAAGATGAGATTATGTCTTTAATTAAGAATTTAAGTGAGCAAATGCATGTAGCTGCGGAGCAGTTGCAATTTGAGCTTGCAGCGCGTTTGAGAGATGAGATACGCGATTTGAAGAAGGAATTGCGCAATATGGAGAATATGTGATTTGGAGAATGTTTGCTTTTGGGAATGTTTGCCTGTGAGAATTCGATTGTGAGAATATTTCTGTGAACGTTCACAAAACGCCGTATTATTATACTTTTAAGGTCATAATAAGTTGATACACTAGATACCGGAATTTGAGTATTTTACTCATAACAATCAAGAAGAAATAGGTAGGCATTATGCGTAAAGCCAAAATCGTTGATACTATTGGTCCAGCTACCGAATCGTTAGAGGGCATTACTAAGCTCGTTGAATCTGGTATGGATGTTGCTCGTCTTAATCGTTCTCACGGTACTCCTGAGGATCATTTGCGTGTGTACAACAATGTGCGTGCTGCTTCTAAATCCACTGGCCGTAATGTGGCTGCTCTTGTTGATTTACAAGGTCCAAAGATTCGTTGCGGTTGGTTCAAAAAGAATGAGAACGGCGAAGATAAAGTTTATTTGAATGAAGGTCAAGAGTTCGTAATCACCACTGATGATATTGAAGGTGATGAGCATCGTACTTCCACAACTTTCAAAGGTTTACCTGGAGATTGCCATGCAGGAGATCCGATTTTAATTGACGATGGCAAGGTTCGCCTTGAAGTCACTAAAGTTGAAGGCAATGACGTACATACGAAGGTTGTTGTTGCAGGACCAGTTTCTAGCCACAAGGGTATTAACCTTCCAGGTGTTGCTGTTTCTCTTCCAGCTTTAACTGAAAAAGATGAGGCTGATCTTCGTTGGGCTATTCGTACTGGCGCAGATATTATTGCAATGTCTTTCGTTCGTTTTGCAAGCGATATTGATCGCGCTCATGAGATTATGGACGAAGAAGGTCGCCGTATCCCAATCGTTGCTAAGATTGAGAAGCCACAAGCTGTAGAAAACTTGGAAGAGATTGTTAAGACTTTCGATGGCATTATGGTTGCTCGTGGAGATATGGCTGTTGAGATGCCTCTTGAAGAAGTTCCTCTCGTTACTAAGCGTTGCATTGAGCTTTCTCGCCGTTATGCAAAGCCAGTAATTGTTGCTACTGAGGTTCTTGGAACTATGGTTAATTCTCCAGTTCCAACTCGTGCAGAAGCTTCCGATTGCGCTAACGCTGTTCTCGATGGTGCTGACGCGACTATGACTTCTAACGAAACTGCTGTTGGCAAGTATCCAGCTGTTACAGTTCAAACTATGGCTCGTATCTCTCAATTCGCTACTGAGCACGGTTACGATCGTATTCCAGCTGTTGAGCTTGATATGTCTAGTACTGGTGCAGTTTCTTCTGCAGCTGTTGATTTAGCAGATAAGCTTAATGCTAAAGCTATTGTTGCTTACACTCAAACTGGTCGCACGGTTCATCGTATTTCACGTGAACGTCCTGTTGCTCCAATTTACGGATTGACAAACAACGAGCATACATATCATTGGTTAGCTTTGAGCTGGGGTACTGAATCCTTCTTGATTGACGAAGATTATCACGAGATGAATCGCCATGATTTGATGATTTTCACTGATAAAGTTCTTCGTGAAGCTGGTAAGGTTTCCGATGGAGATAAGATTGTTGTTTTGAGCACTGCACAGGGTGAGCGTCAAGCTGGTCGTACTGATTCTATTTACGTTCATACTGTTGGAGCTTGCGACTAATATACGCTGTTTTGACTTGCAACTTACATCTTATAGGTTGTAGGTTGTAAATTTTAATTTGTAACTTGTAATGCGCGCTTCCTATTTTTAGGTTGCGCGCATTGCTTGTATCTAATCACAAATATTCGGGTTATAGATAAAATATTCAATACTGCGACACGCGCAAAATTTATAAACCTTTGAATATGAAAAAAAGTGTGGTATAGTCAACAAGTCGCAAGATGTTGCGAATAATTAAAAATGCCCCTGTATCCCAATTGGTAGAGGAAACAGCCTCAAAATCTGTACAGTGTGAGTTCGAGTCTCACCGGGGGCACTTGAGTGTATGAGATATTTTTATTACTACTATATATTGTGCTTCAAGTAGTTCTGTTTTGTGTTATATAGTGTTCTTAAGTTTGTGAGTGTTGTTCTCGCTAAAGTATTAAGAGTTTAAAATATTAAGCTTCTAAGTTTTTTTTTAAAATTATTTCGCGATGATATTCTCATAATCTGGTGATTTAAAAAATATTACTAATTTTCTACTTTTGCTTGAAATTAACCATGGGGGGGGGGTATAGTTCTACTCGTAAATGCGAATATCTGGTTACCGTGCAGCAAGATTTAGTGCAGTTTTTAAAAGTTGCATTGAATTTTGAGTATTTAAGAACAGCGTTTATAACAACATAAGGAGAGTAGTTATGACTGCTCCGAAGTATGGTTTCTTAAAGTGTGCGTGTGCGATTCGCGATTTTGTCGCTCACCACTATAACTCCAGCGTTGCAAGAGAGTCTAAAAGGTCTTCTTGCGCCACTTTGCGCTCAAACGCGTCTAAAAACGCGTCTCGAAAAGCGTGTGGTTCGTGCACGAGTCGAGCGTTACTTTCGTTATTTGTTGCATGTGTAACTTTGCTTGCTGCTTTTTTGATTGCTCCAACTTCTGCTTTAAGTGCTAGCGAAAGTGCTACTTCTACTGAGAAGACTGAGCGTGCGAAAGCTGGTTCTACTAAAAACGATGGTGAATCAAATAAGCAGTATGAGCAGAGTGGATCTAATAGTGCTGAACTTAATAAGAGTAATACTGGCTCTTCTAGTAGTTTAAAGAAGAATGATGGTGAGCTAAAGTCTGTTGAAAAGCAGCAGCCTGATAGTAACAGTGGTGTTAATAAGGCTAAAGCTGATGAGGCTGCTACAAATCAAAACGCTAAAGACTACCAAAAGAAAGACATTGATTCTGCGGATGCTGTTAAAGGCACTGACAGAAGTGCGAGAAAACCGAAGGAGTGTAAAGAATTAGGTAAATGCTACAGTATTAGCTATAATATTGGTAGTCCTACTGTAGATAATGATGGTAAGACTATTCTAATAAAGCGTGGTGGTGAACCTAGAACTATTACTCCAAAGTTCGAATTAAAACCTGGGAAAATACCAGCCACTAATCTACTAGACGGCGTGTGGTTTGAATTAGGAAAGTTTGCTAACAATCCGGTACCAAGTTGGGTGAATTTTGAAAAAACAGAAAATGGTAAAACTATCAAAGTTTCGAATACTGAAAAGCAAAAGGGCTTTGATGGTTCTGTAACTTTGCGTCCAAATGGTAAGTGGGACTACGGTAGTTATAGATTTAAAGTTTTTGCATATTACAAAAATAAAAAAGAAAAAATATCCGTTACAATAAGTGTAATAGTTGATGTATCTGACGTGCCGAACGACGGTGATTTAACGCTGAGCTTATACGATTTTGTGAATAAGACGGATAAGACTCCTGTAAGTGATAATAAAATTATTATAAAGCCAAAGTCTAATAGTCAAGGTGCTGGCGGTACTGACAAGAAAGACACTTACGATTCTATTAATAATCTTTTTATTGATTCTAAATCTACTAAAAAGCCTAGTGTTATCTATCATCATATGATTTGCCATGAAAATGGTAGCGATAATTATACGTTAGACAGTGTTAATGGTTTGAGTCTAGGTACGCAGACTCAGTTCAAGCATATGGAAAATAAGGATCGACCTGATGAAAATGCAGAGGATTCTGCTGTGTATGAGAGTGATCCTTATACTGAGCGCTCTCAAAGCTGGATTAGTGGCACGCCTACGAGTGCTGGAACTTTTGAGTGCACAGTGTTCGCTTTTAAGGATGCTAATTTAAAAGACAAAGCAACTGGCAAGCATCCCTCTAATCTGGTAGAAGAGTTCAAGAAAAATTCCAAAACTAATGAAGGTAAGAAGTCTCTGTTTGAGGGAAACATTGTTGATAGTAATGCGTGGAAGACTGATGATATTAAGCAAGGCGTTGACTGGTATTATAAAACTATAACAATCCAGTTTGGCGGTAAGGATCTTAGTCTGAAAGTGTATCCGTTTAAAAATGCCAATGGAAGTCTGCCTGCTGCTTTGGCTGATGGAAGTTACAGTTTCTCTCTTATAAGAGGTGCTGAAATCAATCCGTTTATTGATGCAATTTCGCAATCAAATAACTCGAAGATTACTTTGCGCATGCTGTGCTCGAAAGGCGAGAAGAAGAATAATTCTACTGGTACTGGTACTGGTACCGGAAGCGCTGGCTCAACTGACGGTAATAGCAGTGCTGGCTCGAATGGTGCTAATACTGGCGCTGGCTCGCCAAGCTCGCCTTCTGGATCACAATCTTCTCAATCTGAACAGCAACTGGATTTACTTGAATACAAGACTTGGAGCACTAGTATTGCAGGTCTTGGTGTTACTTTGCCTAGCGATCAAGAGCCTTGCGTTACTGACTCTAAAGGCAATACACAATGCACGTCATCTGATAACAAGAATGTTGCTGCGCGAACTGATATAGAAGCAAGCATAAAGCCTGAAGAAGTTGGCGATTACCAGTGCGTTGTTTACGCGTTAAAACAGAATGTGCTTGACTCTGATGCTTGGAAAACTTACGAAACTAGCTTTAAGAATAATAGCGTCATACCAAATGGTGACTCTTTGTTAGAAGGCAGCAATAAAGCTAAGTTTGCTGATTTTAAGCAGGGCACTGATTGGCAGAAGTACATGCTTAAAATTCAAGTTGTTAAGTTTAGTCTTCCTAATGCTGGAGCGCGCGGTTGGAACATGTTTTTGAGCGTGCTTTGCGCTCTAGTTACAACTTTGATTGCTATTTATTTTGTTTCCGATTCAATTAAGCGTTACCATTCAATGCTAAATGGAAGGCGGCGATGCTGATGTGAAAGCTGCCTACATAATCAAGTTTTGCTCGTGTATCCGTGTACTACGCGTAGCGAAAATAAAAACATA
This sequence comes from uncultured Gardnerella sp., assembly GCF_947280595.1. Classification (NCBI taxonomy): domain Bacteria; kingdom Bacillati; phylum Actinomycetota; class Actinomycetes; order Bifidobacteriales; family Bifidobacteriaceae; genus Gardnerella; species uncultured Gardnerella sp. The sequence continues at coordinate 70,950 of NZ_CAMYOS010000005.1, forward strand.
ACTAGATTAACTAATCCAATATATCCAGGGTAGTCAAAACAAACAGAAAACAAACATAGAAAGTGCCGAGTAAGTACGTAAACAAGTGCAAAATCGGTACTCGAACGAACACATAGTAACAAACACAAAAACAAAACAACTTAACTCAACTTCTATTAGAAGCGTGAGAAAAGGAGATAATATGAACAGATTATCAAGAAAATTCGTGGCGGCTGTGTCGTCGCTTGCGATGGCTGGCACGCTGTGCGTTGCTGGCGCTGTAACCGTGTCCGGAGTTGCGTGGGCTGTTCCTCGTCCGCCTGTTCATCAAGGCGGTGCTAAACCTAAGGATCCGTGGGTTGAAAATGCTCCTAAAACTGGTACTATAACCATTCTTAAGTGTGAGAAGAAGAAAGCTGATGATAAAGATACTTCTCAGACACAATGCCCAACTGGTTTTAAGCCGCTTAAAGGCGCTAAGTTCACGTTGACTAAAGTCACTTCTGTTAAGGAAGGAAACGAAAACGTTACTTTAGATCTTAGCAAATTTGAGTCTTGGCAGAAGATTGCGAAACTTGTTTCTAAGCTAAATGATCACACTATTAAAGAAAATGGCGATGAAATTACGCTTGGAACTACAAAATCTGGTGACGGTCAGAATGTATTTGAAAGTGCAGAAACTGGCGAGGACGGTCAAGTAAAGTTCGAAAATAAGGATCTTGGCTTGTACAAGGTTGAGGAAACTCAAGTGCCTACCGGTTACATGGTTTCTGATACGAAATCATTCTATATGACGCTTCCTTTGCCGGAGTACACTACAACAGGCGAGGGTGATAATGCTAAGACGAGTGTGAAGTATAACTATAACCCTACTGTTTACCCGAAGAATATGAGTACTTCTGACTCTATTGAGAAGGTTTACGATAAGGCTAAGTTCGCAAGCGTTAAGGATAAAGTACCATTCACTATTACTGCAAAAGTGAACAAATTTAAGTCTGAAAAGGCTTTGACTGCTGAAGATCTTCAAGGTTATAAAGTCTTCGATGATGCTCCAACTGCTGCTTTCAAGACTATCGATAAAGCTGTTGTAAAGAGCGTGAAGATTAACGGCGAAGAGGTTAAGAATAACGACACTACTACCTATTACAATGTAGAAGATCCTATTGCGAACAGTACTCAAGAGAATTACAAGAATGATGATGCTAATGAAAATCAGAGAGGTCTTGTTGCTGGTCACACTCGTATTTTAGTTAAGTTCGAGAAGGCAGGTCTTGAAAAGATTGCTGACGCTATAAACGCTTGCAAGAATAACGGTGACACTGTTAATGTTGAAGTAAATCTCGAGTTTGAGCTTAGCGATACTTATAAGAACACTAAAGTGACTAATGGTTCTGTTGCTGAGAATGATAAATCGCAGGATCAGATTGTAAACAAGTCTGGTTTCTTCCCAGCTCATGAAAAGAGTGAGAAGGCCCCTTCTCCAATCATTCCTAACGGTGAAAAATCTAACGCGACTATTGACTTTGGCTTCCTTCAAGTTCACAAGTACTACATGAATGGCAACACTAAGACTGATCTTGCAGGTGCTAAGTTCAGGATTTTCGCTGATAAAGATAAGGCGAAGGCTTGCGCTAAAGGACTTGCGGATCTTAGCAAGAAAGCAAGCGAAATCCCAGAGTGTGAAGCTGCATCAAATCTTGCCGATGCTCCTGCAACTGCCCCAGCTGACGGCACTACTGCTGACCTAAAGACTACTGCTGCAACAGACGCTAAAGGTAACTTCACAACTACATACAAGGTTCGTGCGAAAGACACTGTTTATCTTGTTGAAGTTGAAGCTCCTCAAGGTTACGCGCTTTCTCCTGAAGTACACGAAGTGACTGTTCAGAAAGATGCTGCTACGCCAGAAGAGTTTGAAGACCTCAAACTTAGCAATAAGGGAAGCAAAGACGGTAAGACCTACTTCTGGTTCAACCTTCCTGCAACTGGTGCTGCTGGTGTGTTGATTTTCGCGTTAGCTGGCATTGGTTTGATTTCTGCTAGCGTGATTCTTTACATTAAAAACCGTAAAGAAGAAGAACAGAAGACAGCTTGATCTGCTTTCTAAAACTGGCTTTGTAGTCCAATAACAAAGTGTGAGTCTAGGGTTTTTAGATAAATCCTAGACTCACTTGCTCTATCAAGAGAAAAATCCCAAATTTGCGCAACGCAGAATAAATTACTTACATAAACATTAAGAAAACGAGGAAGCATGAAATTAAACAATGCTGTTAAAAAATTATGTGCTCCCTTCAACAAAATTGTTTCGCGCAAGCGCAAAAAATCACATTTGCGTAGAATTCTAGAGCCAATTATTCTCGCTCTCGCTGCAATACTATGTTTCACTTATCCAGTTGCATCAACATTGTGGAACAACAAAGTGTCGAAGGAGATTTCCGTAGCTTATGATCGTTTAAGTCGAAAGAAGACTGAGAGAGCTAGAAAGAAAATTTTACAAGCAGCTCGTAGTTATAACAAGCGTCACAAGTCTATTATCACTGTTGATCCTTATAACGGAACTACAGATTATATGCAAACTCCTGAATATAAAGATTATATAAAGCAATTGGCTGAGCCGATGGGAATTATGGGCATTGTGAAAATCCCTAAAATTGGCGTGAAATTGCCGATTTACCACGGAAGTTCGCAAGATGTTTTAGCTAAAGGTGCAGGTCACTTGTATGGCACGGATTTGCCTGTTGGTGGTAAGAATCGTCACACGGTTGTGACAGCGCATACGGGTTTGCCGGATGCAACAATGTTTGATGCTTTAGTTGATATTAAAAAAGGCGACTTCTTCTACTTTGACGTGCAAGGAGAAACATTACAGTACAAAGTGTTCCGTATTAGCATCGTTGACCCACATGATATTAGATTGCTTCAACGCGAACGTGGGCGCGACTTAGCAACACTTCTTACTTGTACTCCGTATGGAGTTAATACTCAGCGGCTTTTAGTAACTGGGTATCGTATATTGCCGAATCCTGTAGAGTTGCCAAAAGACTCTTTGCAATGGCCGTTTTGGATGACGATGTTTTTAATAGCTGTAATTAGTTGTGCAATTATTCTCACTACTATGATTATTGCTATGGTTCAAAAACATAAACGCGATCGCTTGCAACGCGCTAAGCATTTAATTCTCAACTAGTTTTCAGCAACAATCAATAGGAAAATTCTGTAAACCTACAAGATTATCGCTAATTAGATGTAGCAGATGAAACACATGAAAACAGATTCTTAAGTTTTGCGTTAATAAAGAATATAATAAATAACGTTTAGCGTGAACGCTTGTGTTGCAATGTTTGAAAGGAACAAAGATGATCCATAATGCAAAGTTTTGCGTAAAGATGTGCAAAATACGCGAAAATAAGACGAATATAAAATCGTATGCGATAATTGCTTTTATATCATCGTTAGCATTATTAGCATTATCAATCATCCCTTTTAATTCAGCGTTTGCTTCATCTGCAGATAATAAAAGTCTTGCCTTTTCTAAGGGTGTTATTGTTACTGCTTTTCAGCAGAATTGGAATAGTGTTGCTAAGGAATGTGAACAAACTTATGGTCCTGAAGGTGTGAAGTATGTTCAGGTTTCTCCTCCTCAAGATCATATTAAAGGTGAAGCTTGGTGGACTTCTTATCAGCCTGTGAGCTATAGCTTAAATTCTAAGCTTGGCACTGAAGCTGAGTTTAAGCATATGATTACTACTTGCAAAGCAGCGAATGTTGGAATTATTGCTGATGCTGTTATTAACCATATGACTGGTTTTGATAATAAAGATACTGTTGGTGTTGGTGGAAGTAAATATGATGCATCTACTCAAACTTTTACAGACGCTGGATACACTAAGGACGATTTCCATCAAATAGCTGAAAGCATTAGCAACTATAATGATCCTGAACAAGTGTGGAATTATAGGCTTGTTGGATTGCTTGATTTAGACACTTCTAAGGCGCACGTGCGTGAAGTTTTAGGTAAGTATTTTGCTAAGCTTTTGAATCTTGGTGTTGCTGGTTTCCGTGTGGACGCTGTTAAACATATGTCTCCGGAGGATGTAAAAGGAATCAAACAAGCTGCTGCTTTAGCAGCTCATACTACTCCAGATAAAATTTGGTGGATGCAAGAAACTATTGGCGATATTAATGGCTCTAAAAAAGTTCAGCCGGATCAATATCTTGCAACTGGTGAAGTTGACGAATTTGAGTATTCACATCGTTTGCGTAATTATTTTTATGGTTCTATTGAAAATTTGAAACATATTACAGACAATCTTATTCCTAGCGATAAAGCTGCTATTTTCGTTACGAATTGGGATACTGAGCGTGATAGTTCAACTCGCGTTCTTACTTATAAGGATGATGAAAAATATGAGTTAGCTAATGCTTTTATGCTCGCTTACCCTTATGGAACTCCTAATATTTATTCTGGATATAAGTTTGCGAAACGTGATGAGGGTGCTCCTGGTGCTACCGTTACATCCGTTCCGAATGTGACTTGTGGCAAGGATTCCAATTGGCAGTGTACTCAGCGTTGGACTTCAATTCGCGGAATGATTGGATTCTATAATGCTGTTAAAGGCACGAAGGTGACTAAATGGCAAGATGACGATGATAATAATATTGCTTTTAGTCGTGAGAATAAAGGATTTTTAGCTATAAACAATACTGATAATCCTCATAAAGTTTCATATAAGACTGATTTGCCTGACGGAGAGTATTGCAACGTTTATGTTTCAAACAAGTGCGCTCATACTGTTAATGTTAGCGATGGGAAAATTGATACTACGATTCCAGCTAATTCTGCTGTTGCTATTCATGTTAAAGCTGTGAAAAACTTTGGGGATTCTTCTAGACGAACTATGATTGTTTGGGTTTTTGTTATTATCGCTTTAGTGTTTGCTTTCTTGATTAACAGGCATATTGTGCTTCGCTCCACAAAACTTAAGAATTCTTCTGCATCTTCTACATCTAATTAGAAATAATCTTGTAGGTTTGTTTTACAGGATTTTCCTTGCTATTAGTTAGGCAGATTTAAGATTTTTCACACATGTTTTTTCATATGTGTTTATGTCTACATACTAGTGAGTAATGGCTGTTACTTGTCTCACAGACGTTACGCTCTTATGAGGTACATTGTCATTATGCTTGTGTTACTAGTATTTAGATTTTTAATTTAACTTTTTATTCCCAACAGGATTGGATTATGTTGGAATTTATTTAGAATCGCTCCACTTTTATATTGTTCGACCAAGCAACACCCATCCCTCACTAGTATTTTATGTGTGAATTTATTTGCCAGACGCGCTTTGCTATTAGTTAGGCAGAGATTTAAGATTTTTCGCACTGAATGAGATCTTTAGTGCCATTTTTTATCGCGCGCGCAGTAACATCTCAACACTTCGCTGGCAGGGAAGTCCACTGGACTTCCTCTCTGTGCCAGCTCACTCATCGAGGGAGCTTAAAGCGCACTATGCTGCTTTAATCTCGGTCGATTCGCAGCCCGATGGTGATTCATCGAATGAAGAAGAAAAATCGAAAAATCTCAGTGATTAACCGAAGATTAAAAGACTAAACATGCAAAGAGCTCTCGGAGTTTCTCTTAGAGCAATGTAAAAATCTTGCGATGAGAGAAACTCCGAGAGCTCAGCCACGACAAATAGGAAAATTCTATAAATAAAACTATAGATTATCGAACAATAATAGTTGTTAGATTTTTTGTTATATGGACTGATATACTCTATAGTTTGATGGGTACGTTTTCTATTAATGTGTTTTTATTGTAACGTGGCGGTTCTTTAAAAACGTTGTTAGTAGGCATTGCGCGTGTCAATGTTTACGTGTTCATCAATGTCAATGTAAACGATGGAGAATATGCGTTGGCACCAATGAAGGAAAGGATAATGATGAATCGTCATCGGGATTTCGCATCGAAGATGGTTTCAGTAGCAGCTTCAGTTGCAATGCTTGTAACATGTTTTGCTGTTACTGGTAATGCGAATGCTGAAAATACTGCCGGGGGGGGGGTTGCTTCCGGTAGCAAAGAAACTTCTAATAATGTAACACTTAATGGCAAGGGTGTTATTGTTACTGCTTTTCAGCAGAATTGGAATAGTATTGCTGAGGAGTGCACTAATACTTACGGTCCTGAAGGTGTGAAATATGTGCAAATTTCGCCTTCTCAGGATCATATTAAAGGTGAAGCTTGGTGGACTTCTTATCAGCCTGTGAGCTATAGCTTAAATTCTAAGCTTGGCACTGAAGCTGAGTTTAAGCATATGATTACTACTTGCAAAGCAGCGAATGTTGGAATTATTGCTGATGCTGTTATTAACCATATGACTGGTTTTGATAATAAAGATACTGTCGGTGTTGGTGGAAGTAAGTATGATGCGCCTAATCAGTCTTTCCCGGATGCTGGATACACTAAAGACGATTTCCATCAGAGCACTGAAGAGATTAAAGATTATACGAATGCTGAAGAAGTTTGGACTCACAGGCTTGTAGGCTTGCTTGATTTGGATACTTCTAAGACTCACGTGCGCGAAGTTTTAGGTAAGTATTTTGCAGATTTATTGAAACTCGGTGTTGCTGGTTTCCGTGTTGATGCTGTTAAGCATATTTCTCCAGAAGATATGAGGGGCATTAAAGCTTCTGCTATAAAGCAATACAACGAAAGTGTTGACGACAGCAAAAAGATTAATGACATTTGGTGGATGCAGGAAACTATTGGCAATCCTTCAGAAGCTGCACAAATTAAGCCTGCTGCGCATTTAAGCGAAGGCGAAGTAAACGAATTTGGCTACTCTTACCAGCTTAAGCAAAACTTTAAAGGCTCGCTGATGAAGGCAAGCAAGCCGCTGAACAAAATTCAAGACGGAATGGTTGAAAGCGATAAAGCTGCTATTTTCGTTACGAATTGGGATACAGAGCGCGGTAACAGCGTGCTTACATATAAGGACGGTCGCCGTTACGCTTTAGCAAACGCGTTCATGCTCGCGTGGCCATACGGCACTCCAAACGTGTATTCCGGATACAAGTTCGATAAGAATGATGAAGGTGCGCCTGGTGCAACTGATATTTCTGTTCCAGATGTAACTTGTGGTAAGGATTCCAATTGGCAGTGCTCTCAGCGTTGGACTTCTATTCGTGGAATGGTTGGATTCTACAACGCTGTTCAAGGTGCTAAAGTCACAAATTGGCAAGATGATGGCGATAACAACGTTGCTTTTAGCCGTGAAAAGAAGGGCTTCTTAGCAATCAACAATTCGCTTGACGAAAAAGAAGTTTCTTATAAGACTGATTTGCCTGATGGTGAGTATTGCAATGTGTACGCTGCAGGTGACTGCTCTAAGACTGTTAAAGTTGCAAATGGTGAAGTTAAAACCAAGATTGGCGCTCGCGAAGCTGTAGCTTTACATGTTAATGCCACAAAATCCAAGCATCCGGCTGGCACTGCTGCAGACGCATCTGATCCTCAATATGGTGTAGAAAAGCCTGATGCGGGCATGCCAGAAGATCCTAAAACAACTATTTACTTTAAGCCAGACGAAAAGTTTAAAGATAAGAAAGTATACGTTCATTACGGCATAGGCTCAAGCTGGACTCAAGGTCATGGTGAAGAGATGAGCAAGGCTTGCGATGGTTGGTATAAGAAGACGATTACAACCAATGGCAAAGCTTATGAAGCAGTATTTAACGATGGCAAAGATTACTGGTATCACGAAGGAGATAATAATAACTTTAAGATTCCAGCTCACACTGATTCGTATGTAGCTCAAGATCACAAGGGTAGTGTTGGAGTAAATCCTTGCCCAGTAGCGTATAAGCCAAAGACTACTGTTCGCATCCACTACAAGCCAAAAGCTGGTGATACTCGCGATATTGGCGTTTATTTGTGGGGTAAAGACAAGGATGGTAAAGATCTACATGGAACTTGGCATCCGTTTACTGGCACGGATTCTTTCGGCAAAGTTTTTGAAATTACAGTTTATGGAGCTTTTGAAAACAAGTCACTTTCCTTTATTACTACCACAAAAGAGTGGGGTAAAGACGGTGGTGATCGTGCTATTGAAAACTGTGCAAGTGGTCTTGCTGAAGCTTGGGTAACAGGCGGAGCTTGGGCAAATCCTAATGAAAAAGACACTAGCGATAGTACTAAGTTCACTGCTCCAGACAACCTTAAGAAGAAGCCAAAAGAGTTAAAGGTAACAGTTCATTATCGCAGGAATGCTGGCGATTATGAAGGCTGGAACATGTGGACTTGGAACGATGGAACTAATGGATCTGCTCGTTACTTCACTTCGCATGATGATTATGGCAAGATTGCAACCTTTACTGCTAAGAATGATGGTGGTATTGACAGTGTTGGCTTCAAAGTTAGAAAATCTACGCCAATTAACGCTTGGGATAAACAAGATCCTAGTGACCGACTTATTCCAAACAATGCAATTAAGCTAGATCCAAGTGATCCAAACAAGGGTAGTGCTGAAGTCTGGTTAATGCAAGATGACATGACAGTATACTTAAACGCTACTATGCCACAACTTACAGCTCACGTGATGTCTGCTGATATTGCTGGCTTAAAGAAGTTATCTGTAAAAGTATCTGGTGACGTGTCTTCTGTAAAAGACTCTGACGTAACACTTTTGGATGCTAGTGAAAATCCTGCCACGACTGTTGAGATTGCTTCTGTTAAAGCTAATGGTTCAGAGATTACTATCGAAACCAAGAATGACCTTAATATTAAGCATAAGTATGAGTTGAGTATTAAGGGATTAGCTAAAGATATTAAGCTTTCTGCTTCCTCAAAAACTGGTGCTAGCGTAATTCGTACCGATGAATTCGATAAGAAATATGCTTACACTGGCAATGATTTAGGTGCTGTGTATTCTGCTTCTTCAACTACTTTCAAGCTTTGGGCTCCAACAGCAACTGAAGTAAAGTTGATTACTTATAAGTCGACTCAAGAAAACGCTGAAAAAGACAAAGAAACACCTATGACAGCAGAAGATCATGGCGTATGGTCTGCAAAGCTTGATGGCGACAAAGCTAATACAGCTTACGCATATGAAGTTCATTTTGCTGATGGCACAGTGAATGTTTCTGCTGATCCTTATGCGAAAGCTGCAGTAGTAAACGGTGAGCGTTCTGTTGTATTAGCAGATAAAGACGCAGGTAGTGCTGGAAATCGTATGCCAAGCTTTACGAATCCAAGTGACGCAACAATTGCAGAAATGGATGTTCGTGACTTCTCAATCAATCCAAACTCTGGTATTAGCGATGCTCATCGTGGTAAGTATCTTGGCGTAATAGAAGAAGGTACTAAGACTAAAGATAAGCAGAATGTTTCTGGCTTTGATTATTTGAAGTCGCTTGGTGTCACTCACGTGCAAATCATGCCAATGTATGATTTTGGTTCTGTGAATGAAACTGGTGACTTGAGCTATGGAAAGCCAGGCGCTCAAAATTGGGGTTATGATCCAGAGAACTACAATGTTCCTGAAGGATCTTATTCTACTGATCCTGCTAATCCAACAGCGCGAGTTAAGGAAGCTAAGCAAATGATTGCTGGTCTTCATAAAGCTGGCTTGCGTGTGATTATGGACGTGGTTTACAACCATGTTTATGATGTGCAAAAGCATTCGCTTAACAAGACTGTTCCTGGATACTACTTCCGTTATAAGGATGGCGCTCTGAATGGTAATTCTGGATGCGGAAACGATACTGCGTCTGAGCGTCAAATGATGCGCAAGTATATTTTGGATTCTGTAAAGTATTGGGCTACGAATTACAACCTTGACGGCTTCCGATTTGATTTGATGGGCTTAATTGACCTGAAGACTATGCAAGAAGTGCGTGCTGAGCTTAATAAGATTGATCCGTCAATTATTGTGCTCGGTGAAGGCTGGGATATGAATGAACTACTTCCTAAGAGCGAGTCTACTATTCAGCCAAATGGTTATAAGATTCCAGGAGTAGCGTTCTTTAACGATTCATTCCGTGATTCTGTAAAAGGTTCTGTGTTTGATGCTAAGGGTACTGGTTTTGTAAATGGCAATACAGATAAAGGTGTTAAGGCTTTGCTTGAGCATAATTTGCTTGGTTGCCAGTTTGACACGAGTACTGTTAAGTGCTCGAATGGTAATGCTGAAACGCACTTTGCTGATGCAGGTCAAATTGTTCAGTATGTTGAAGCTCACGATAACTTGTCGTTGTACGATAAGCTAAAGGTTTCTGCGCCTACAGACACTGAAGAAGTACGATTGAAGCGAGTAAAGCTTGCAAATTCAATGATTTTGCTTTCTCGTGGCATGCCGTTTATTCAGCTTGGTCAGGAATTCTTAAGAAGTAAGAACGGTAACCATAATAGTTACAATGCTGGCGATAAAGATAATGCTCTTGATTGGAATCGTGCTGCTGACAAGTCTGATTCCGTGAACTATTTCAAGGGATTGTTGAAGCTACGCAAGAGCATTAAATCTCTTCGTGATTTTGATTATGCAACAATTAACAAGAACATGAAGATGATTGATGGCACTCCTGATGGTGTAATTGCTTACACGCTTAACGATGCAGATAAGCAATATGTTGTAGTGTTCAATGCTAATAATGCTGAAACTCAAGTAAAGATTCCAGCAGGAAAGTATTCTGCTCTTGTTGCTGATGGCAAAGTCAATGAAACTGCTCAAGAGGCTAGTGTTTCTGCTGACGGAACATACAAGGTTGCTGCTCTTTCGACTGCTGTGTTGCTTAATGCTGAAAAGAAGAGTGAGCCTGTAACTCCATCTCCTCAGCCTGGTCCTGTGACTCCTAAGCCTGGTCCGGTAACGCCTGAGCCACCTGCTCCGGTTGTTCCAACGCCAGCTCCGGCACCGGCTCCAGCTCCAGCTCCAGATAAGACCCAAACTCCTGTTGCTCCTGCACCTTCTGCTCCAGCAGCTCCAGCGCCTTCCTCTGTTAAAAGTCTTGAACCTGAGTTGAAGAATACTCTTACTGTTGGTAACAATAATGTTGCTACTGCAGGTGTTGCAAACAAAGTTATATTGAATGTTTCAGATAACGAGTTTATTGAAAAACTTAAGAGTGATGGAGTGATTTACGCTTATGCGTATATTTACTCTAATCCTCGTTTGCTTAAGAGTACTGATGGTTCTAAGTATGTGACTGTTCGAATGGTTGATGGTAAGCCTGAGTTTAACGCTTTGTTCCCATCTGATTATTCGGGTAAGCATACTGTTGTGTTGGTTGATGAAACTGGTAAACAGATCGCTTGGACTAACATTGTTGTGAAGAATGAAACACAAAACAACAACACAAATAAAACTAATCAAAAGAAACTCAAGAACAACCTCACTAACACTGGCGTGAATGTTTTGAGCGTTCTTGTTGTTAGCTTGTTAGCGTTTGCTGTTGCGTGTGCTCTGCGTAAGCTTCGCGCAAACTAAACATAAGCAATACAACTGATATAACTGAATAATTGATATTTCGTAATATCAGTTTGCGATTACTAGGGGTGGAAGATTTGCTCTTATAGCAGTCTTCCACTCTTATTTTTATTTAATAGTAGATATTCTAAAAGTCGTATGCTTTTAAATTTGATTTTAAGTGTTTTATTTTTTAATTTGACATACCATTGATTAACGTATTTTTTATAAAAGTGCTAAAATTTTTTCGGTATAGTGATGCAATAATAGACTATATTATTAAGTTTATTTTGTGTGAAGTTCTTATATTAGAGCTTTGAGTTATACTATGCATGGTCTTGAGCTATCAAGACTTTTTATCACGGGAGCTTGTTCTATACAGGCTGAGAGGGCGTAAGCCGACCGGAAACCTGATGCGGGTAATGCCGCCGTAGGAAGGAGTATCATGCGAAATATTCGTATTATTGGTGCAGGTATCATTGGTTTAGCAACAGCGTGGAGACTCACGGAAGCTGGCGTTAAAGTCAGCATTATAGATCCAAATCCAGTTTCTGGCGCTTCTCACCATGCTGCAGGCATGTTAGCTCCTACAGCAGAAATGCAATATCAGCAAGAAGCGTTATATCCACTTATGTTTGAGTCTGCAACAATGTACAAGGAATTAGTTGATTCGGTTGCAAAGTATACTGATAAGCCAACCGGTTACTTAGAGTGCGGATCTTACGTAATTGGTGGCGATGCAGCAGATAACGAGCACGTAAACGAGTTGCTAAATTTGCAGCACCGTTACGGACGTAGAGCTGAGCATATTTCTGTTAGTAAGCTTCGTGAGATTGAGCCTGCTCTTTCGCCAACTATTGCTGGCGCTGTGAGTGTTCCAGATGATCATCAAATAAATCCTCGTCTTTTCACTGCAGCAATGATTGATGCACTTGAAAAGCGCGGAGTTGTGATTGAACGCCGCTCGAGCACTCCAGATGATTTAGGTCCAGATACAGTTTTGGCTTCTGGTTTAGGTGCAAAAGATATGCTTCCACAGCTTAAGCTTCGCGCTGTTTGGGGAGATATGATTCGAATGACTATTCCTGAGCCATTGCGTCCAATTCTTAGTTCTGTTGTTCGAGGTTTTGTGCACAATCGACCAGTGTATTTAGTTCCTCGTGCTAAAGAAACTGGCGAGCTCGTGCTTGGTGCTACATCTCGTGAAGATGATCGTGATATTCCAAAAGTTGGTGGAGTTCTTGATTTGCTTCGCGATGCTCAAAGCGTGCTTCCTGGTATTCAGGAATGCTCTATTACAGAAGTTACTGCAGGAGGTCGTCCTGGAACTCCAGACGATTTACCATTTATTGGTATTGATCCTAAGACTCATACTACGATTTCTACAGGTTACTTCCGTCATGGAATTTTGCTTACAGCTTTAGGATCTTCTTTAACTACAAAGCTTGTGCTTGAGCAAGAGCTTACAGAAAAGGAAAAGGGATTCTTGGAAAGCTGTGATCCTGCACGTTTTTAGGCTAAATTTTTAGACGTTAATAAAGGTTGAATTATGCAAATCGTCGTCAATGGTGAAACTATTCAAGTGCAAGATGGCTTAACGGTTGCTGAGCTTATTGCGAAACGTTATGGTTCTGATGCGGGTCCTGGCATCGCAGTAGCGATTGGCGACGATGTGCTAACTCGTGCTCAATGGAAATCAACGCTTATATGTGATGGGAATCAAATTGAGATTCTTAGTGCAGTACAAGGCGGATGACTTTAAATAATTCGAGTATTTTTAGTAAAAATTTATATAAGAGGCTTAAAATGACAGAAAATAATTCTAAAGATAACGTAGAAGAGAATAGTGATTCATGGCAGCTTTGCGGAAAAACCTTACATTCAAGGCTTTTGCTTGGCACTGGTGGTATGACTAGCATTGACATTATGGAGAAGTCGCTTGTTGCATCAGGAGCACAAGTCGCAACTGTTGCACTCCGCCGTCATGCAAAAACTGGAGTTGATATTTATGGCATGTTGCAGCGTCATAATATTAACGTTTTGCCAAATACTGCAGGATGCAAAACTGCGCATGACGCTGTTCTTACAGCTAAAATGGCTCGCGAATCTCTAGGAACTGATTGGATTAAGCTAGAGGTTATTGCAGATGACGATACTCTGCTTCCAGATACTCGTGAAGTTTTGCTTGCTGCAGAAAAGCTTGTTGAAGAAGGCTTTAGTGTTCTGTGCTATACGAATGACGATCCGATTGTTGCTCGTAGATTAGTTTCGCTTGGTGTAAAAGCTATAATGCCGGGCGGTGCTCCAATTGGCACAGGGCTTGGAATTTTAAATCCTAGAAATATTGAGCTAATTGTTCAAGAGAGCAATGAATCAAATATTCCTGTGATTTTGGATGCAGGCGTTGGCACTGCTTCAGATGTTGTTAAAGCATTTGAACTCGGATGCTCTGGAGTGCTTCTTGCAAGTGCTGTAACTCGTTGCCAAGATCCTGTGAAGATGGGTTATGCAATGGCTGCTGCAGTAAAAGCTGGAAAACTTGCTCATGATGCTGGTCGTATCCCTAAGCGTGAACATGCACTTGCTTCTTCTCCTGTTGAAGGTCGCGCTTGGGCTGACTCTGTATTGTAAGTGATTAAATGTTGATTGATAAAACTTATGATAACGTGCAGGAGCTTGAGGATGAGCGTACTTGCCGCCACAAGCTCTTGCCAGGCTTTACTACTGCGCATCAACTGTTGCTTCGAAATGCGAAAATTTGCATGATCGGCGCTGGAGGGCTTGGATCTCCATGCTTGCTTTCTCTTGCTGCTGCTGGTGTTGGTGAAATAACTATTTGTGATGATGATGTTGTTGAGCTTTCTAATTTACAAAGGCAAACTTTATACACTGTTAATCAATGTGGAGAATCTAAAGCACAACTTGCTAAAAAGCGTTTGCAAGCTTTATCTCCAGGATTAAAAATAAATCTTGTGTCACGTTTTAATAAAGATAACGCTGAACAACTTGCAAAGAATCATGATTTAATAATTGACGGCTGTGATAATTTTGAAACGCGTTTTTTGATTGCAGATACTGCTTGGAGTGTAGGAACTCCAGAAGTTTACGGTTCTGTGCTCTATTATGAAGGTCAAGTAAGCGTTTTTGTTCCATTTAAAGGTCCAAATTTACGAGATTTGTATCATTGCCCTCCTCCTGAAGAAATTGTTCCAAAGTCTGCCGTTTTAGGCGCTACTGCAGCTATTATTGGTGCAATGATGGCTACTGAAGCAATAAAGCTTATAACTGGTTTAGGTCGTCCTCTTATCGGTGTTTTAGCTCGTTATAATGCTTTAGATAATTCTTTAAGGCATTTCAAGTTCTCTTCTTGATTTTTTACTTTGTTATTACGTCTTTTAGAGTTTTTGCAACTTCTTTAGGGTTTTTTGCGCGCATAAGTGCAGAAACAGTACATACTCCATCGATTTCGAGATTTCTAATAGGGAATACTGTATTTTCGTGGATTCCTCCGATAGCTAATGTTTTTACACCCATTTTATGAGCTACTTTAGCTACTTCATTAACTCCGTCAATTCCAAGTGGTGGTACATCGTGTTCTTTAGTTGTTGTAGCGAAAGCTGCTCCAATACCTATTACATCTGGAAGAGGTACATCGTGTTCTTTGCACTCTCTATAAGCTTTTTCCATTAAATCAGGTCTTGCACAAGATAATCCAACCATCCATTCTGCAGGAATCTGTTTGCGTGCTTCAACGAATGGCATGTCTTTTTGACCTATATGCAAATTAAATCCGAGTTTAGAAGCAACGTTGACTGAATCATCAATGAAAATAGGTACATTTGCATGACGTGATTTTATTAACGCTTTTCTAAGTTTTATAGCTTTAGAAGAAATTGTTGCATCGTCACAATATTTATCTCGTAGTTGTAATACAGTTACTCCGCCTTCTACGCTATCTACAGCTACGTCTTCTTCAGCACGGTTGCTCATTTTAGGATCAGTAACTAAGTACAAAGTCCAATCTGTTGGTTCAATAGTGAACTCTATATTTGTGAGTTCTAGCATTTTTTCAACGCTTAGAGTTGATAATGCGTCAATCCACAAAGTGCGGAATGTTCCTGGTGCTATTGAAAGTTGTTCAGCGTATGATCCTGCAGCTTTAGCGTGAACGTGAGCTGCTACTGTTGCAGCTAATGGTCGTTCTGGGTTTGCTCCAACATAAGCTGCTATTAGTGCTCCAAGAGTGCAACCAGTGCCAACCACTTTTGTCATGATCTTACTTCCGCCTGTTATTCTAGCGAAGCATCCGTGTGCGTAAACTGCGTCTTCTACTCCAGAAATTGATATAACAGACCCGTATTTTTTGGCTAGTTTTCTAGCTGCTTGGATAGCGTTGTCAACTGTATCTTTAGCGTCAACGCCTTTCATATCGCTTTTTATTCCTGAAAGAGCTAGAATTTCAGACGCATTAGCGCGTATAACAGTTGGATTATGTTTTATTATATCTTTTACAAAATTATTTCTAGTTTCTAATGCTTCTAATCCAATTCCAACAGGATCTAAAACCCATGGAGTTCCTGATTCTTCACAACCTTTAATAGAACTGTATATTGCGCGCGATCTTGAATCTTTTTGGAATGTTCCAACGTTTACGAGCACTCCGGATGAGATTTTTGCAATATTATATGATTCTTTCGGATCGCATACCATAATAGGAGATGCTCCTGCTGCTAACAGTGCATTAGCTGTTATGTCTTGCACAATTATGTTTGTTATGCAATGCGTTAAAGGATTATTTTTGTGTACTGTTTCAATACATTTTCTTACGTCATTTATAAACATTCTTTTGCGCGCTTTTTTTGAAAATGATGTATCGAAATATGTATTTTCGTTTTTAATCATGTTTTCGTGTTTGTTATCGTTATTAAGCATTTTATATGATATTCCCTTCGCTAGTTCTAGCTAGATCAGGTTCAACGGGTGTAATCTCAGCGCATTTTGCGCACCCCGAACCGTGATATCACGCGATGTCATGTGATATCTAGATTTTTGATTTTATCGCTTTGGATGTATTTACTGTATTCGAGTTTTATGCATATTTTGATTGATATTGATAATTTGTGTCTATATTTTAATTGTATATAATTGACTTATAGTGTTTATTTTAGGCGTTTTATTTCGTTAAAATACATTGGAGAAGAAGATATGAATTGCTCGAAGTGCGGATATAATAATTCTGAGGATTCTAAATTTTGTGAAAACTGCGGTAATAATCTTGTAAGAAAAGATGATTCAAATTCTAAACCTACATACATTCTAGATCAGCAAAAGTCGTTATCGAATCAGCCGAATTTTAGTAGAACTAATCAATCTACTCAATTTAGTAAGGGTTTAGCGTTTAATAATTCTCCGAATAATCTTTCACGATTCAATAACACTAATATTTCTGCTTCTAGTGGAAATAATAATTTAAATAATAATGATATTAGTTCTAGCAATGTAAATCCTCATACAAATAATCCTCATACAAATAATCTGAATCAGGCTCCGAATCAACCTTTGCATCAACCTTCTTTTGGAAACGGTTCTTCGTCTTCTTCGTCTTCTCAATCTTCTCCATACAGTCAGTCGAATCAATACCAATCTTCACAGTATTCATCTAATCAAGGCTACGGTTATCAGCCTAATTCTCATATGAGTCAACCAGGATCTGGGCAGTCGTCTTATTCTAATTCTTATCAAAATAATGGTTCGTATTCGCCTAATAATTCATATTCAGTTGGGAATAATCCTCAATATTCTAGACCGTATGGCGCTCCTCAATCAAATCCTTCGTCAAATTATCCAACAAGACCTTACGGAAATCCTAAAGGAATTCCTTCAAATAGTGCGTCTTCGTCTGCTGGCGTTCAATCTTCTGCTGGAGTTCCTGCTCAATCGTCTGTGACATCTAGTTCTGTGCCATCTAGCTCTGCATCATCTAGCTCTGCATCATCTAGCTCTTCTGTACCATCTGGTTCTTCGCCGTATTATTATTCGAATTCTCTTAGTTCGACACCTAATGATGCAATGGACTCTGCTATTTCATCTATTGCTAATGGTTTTAAGAATGTTGCTTATGGTACTAAGAATGTGTATTCAAAAATTGTTCTTTGGCCTTTGTGGGTGAAAATCGTATCTGTGATTTGCACGATTCTTATTATTACTGTTCCAGCTGGATTGATTTCCTATTATAATTGGGTAAATCGCTTCCAAATGCCATACGGTAAACTTCGTTCAGCGATTACTCAAAACGTAGCTGATAATTACAAAATAAGAATTGTTGGCTCTGACGTTAGAGATTATCCTCATGTTAAATTGTATTTTTCTGTGACAGATAATACTGGAGAATCTTTGGAGATTGAATCTCCAACTGCAGCTATTAAAGAAAAAGTTGGTAAAGGTTCAGATATTGAACGTAGAATTCGCAATATTGAGCGTATAAAAGACAAGCAAGGCGTTGGCTATGAAATTATGCTCGATAAGTCGTATTCTATGTACAATTCAATGGACATCATGAAAAATACAATGAAAGACTTCGTTAGAGCTCTTAATTATAAAGTTGGAGATAAAGCTGAAGTTATTTCTTTTGATACTTATTTGATGTATATGGCTTCTTATACGAAAGATGAAGATAATCTTCTAAACGGCATAGATAATATGGAGCCTTACGGTAATACTGCTTTATACGATGCTTTGTACACTGGCGTTACTAATGCTTCTAAAAGAATTGGAGCTAATTGCGTTATTGCGTTTACAGATGGCGAAGATAATATGAGCCAGCATAGTATGGATGATGTAATTTCGTTTGCAAAGGATAAAGGTATTCCGATTTATTTGATTGGTACTGCAGATGCGAATACAACTTATTTGCAAACTATTGCTGAACAAACTGGTGGATACTTCTGGAACTTGAAATTTATCAAAGATATGAGCGAGGTTCTTGATCGCATTAAAGCAAACCAAGATAATGTTTATTGTCTTGAATACGATTCTGATTCTTCTGCTGACCCATATGCAGATCGTGTTATTTCTGCTCTTCTTGCTGATTCTAAGCATAGTTATTCTGGCGGAATAGGCGATGATCTTCCGTTTAATCCTATTAGAGGAGAAAAGGTTCAGAAAGCTTCTTACACAGTTCATAAAGGCGATGTTACTTGGACTGAAGCTAACGCTGCGTGTATGCAAGATGGAGCGCATTTAGCAACTATTCCTACTAAAGATGAAGAAGATAAACTTATTCAATTAGCTGAAGAAAATGATATTAAGTATGTTTGGATCGGTGGATATACGTCTGAGCGACCAAATGGAGATGTGTTCGCGCATTGGATAACTGGTGAAAAAACAACTTATACAAATTGGATGCAAGGTGAGCCAAGTCGTAATGATCGAGATGGTTCTCCTGAGTTTTATCTTATGTTGTGGAAAGTTGGGGATCAATGGTCTTGGAATGATGAGAGGGATAATCTTTATAATTCTTCTTATTTGCATGACACTTTTTCCGGCAAAACAGGATACATTTGCAAAGTAGATTCTAAGAATTGATGAGTATTTTAAACTTTTATAAGTTTATAAAAGTTTAAATTATTGATAAGTTTAAGCGCGTAAAATCAAAACGTGGTGGTGAATATGTTTAATTGCAAAGATCCGCGGTCTTCGGCTCACTCGAACCCACGCATAAGACGTGATGCAAATCGCGCAACGCGTGTATGTATGCGGCGTGTTCACAGCTTTTCGTTGCGAAATATATTTATAAGTTTTGTGTCTGTAATTGCAATTATTTCTGTTATATCTGTAATTATTTTTGGCGCTTATAAAATTTATGAAAATAGTTTGCCTAGCGGTTTTAATGCATCTTCGCGAGAAAGTATACTATCTAATTCTAGAGATAAATCTCATAATGCTACAAAAAAATATCGTTTTCGTTTTAATGTTTCAAATGAAGAAGTCGATAAAATACTGAAATCTATGACTCTAGAAGATAAAATTGCTCAAATGTTTATGGTAACTCCTGAACAATTGATTGGTGTGAAGAATGCTGTTACTTCCACAAATAGAGCAACATATAAGAGATTTTACGCGATTCCTGTTGGCGGAATCATGTATAAGTCCGAAAATTTGTTAGATCCAAATCAAACTAAAAATATGATATCTAGTTTTCAATCTTTAAGTCAATCTAGAGTTAGTTTGCCTGCATTGATTTCAGTAGATGAAGAAGGTGGAACTGTAGCTCGTGTTAGTAAAAATCATGCTATGAATGTTAAAGATTCTCCTAATATGAGCGATGTTGGTGCGTCTAAAAAGACTATCAAAGCGTTGCAAATTGGAAGATATATGGGCAAGTATCTTTCTGATCTAGGATTTAATGTTGATTTTGCTCCTGTAGCAGATGTTTTAACTAATCCGAATAATGAACTAATGCGTAAAAGATCATTTGGTTCTGATCCTAATCTTGTAACTAATATGACTTCTGCTTTTACACAAGGATTGCAATCTTCTAATATTTTTGCTACTTATAAGCATTTCCCTGGTCATGGTTCTACTAAAGAGGATTCTCATAAAGGTATTACTATTTCTGATCTTAATGAAAAAGAATTGGAACATGTTGATTTGAAACCATTCAAAGACGCGTCTGAAATTGGAGTGCAATTTATTATGGTTTCGCACGTGTCTTATCCGAAAGTTACAGGCGATAATACTCCAGCGAGCATGTCTGAAAAGATTGTTACAGGTTTAGCTCGTAAAAAGTTGAAGTATGACGGTGTTCTTATATCTGATTCTATGGGTATGGGTGCTATAACTAATTCTTTCTCATCAGGTCAAGCAGCAGTTCAAGGTATTCGTGCTGGATTAGATATGCTTTTGTGCCCTCAAGATCTTTCTGTAGCTTATAAATCCGTATTGAGAGCTGTTCGAAATGGTTCTATAAGTGAGAAACGTATTGACGAGTCTGTTCGCCGTATTATTAGAGTTAAGTTGCATCTTGAATCTTCATCTTTAAATTAGTTATTTTGTTTTGCTTTTTTTGTTTTATTTTTTTGTTTTATTTTATAGTTTTTCAAGTTGTTTTGTTTCGCTATATTTATTTTTTATTCAAATTATATTTGCTTTTGTACGCTTATAGTGTTAGCATCAATGACAACACAAACTTATATCTTATTTGAATTAAGTTTTGTGAATAACCACTGTAAGTGTATGAATTTGGGAGGTAGATATCATGCGTAACATGAATGCTCAATCTCTCGATGTTCGTAGTGCTGTTCGTATGTGGTGGTGGCAGACTTCTCTTTGGCGTAAGTTTACTCTGAAGTTTTAGAAGCTGCACAAATAAAGTAAAGCTTGTAAAGACCTCCGGGTAAACCGGGGGTCTTTTTGTATAACAAGCTTAATTTTCAAAATCACAAAAATTCGATTGCGCTATATTCGCTTATAGAGCATAAACAAGGAGAGAAATCATGGATAACGAAATGAATGAAAAAAATGGAGTTGACGCTAATATTACCAATCCAACAACTTATGACGCATCATCAATGATGCAAAATGTGAAAGTAAAGCATCATGCTTTAGATATTACTTCATTAGTTTTAGTTGCAGTTTTATTTGCTGCAGGATGCATTCTTGATTTTACTGTTGCTAAACCTCTTCGTATTGGAAATATCCAGCCTGAGTTTGTTATTGCTTCCTTCTGCTTGGCGATTTTATTAGTTCGTCCAAAGATTTATCAAGGAGCTATTATTGGAGCCCTTGCTGCAACATTAATTCAACTTAATACTTCGATTCCATTCCTTGAATATGCGTGTGATATTCCTGCTGCAATTATTATGACAGCTATTTTAATTGGATATGTCCATCTCTTCCCAAAGGATGCTGCTCGTAAAGTAAGTGTTTTCCCATTTATTGCTACTTTTGTTACAACAGTAATTTCTGGCTGCATTTTCGCTTCTATTGCTACTTGCTTTATTATGCATTCCCCAGAAATGATAATAGGAATGTTGCCAATTATTTTTGGCACTGCTGCGTTTAATGCTATTATTGTTGAGATTCTTTACACTCCAATAAGGCTTGTATTGCATAAGTAAGTGAATTCAGCTACGTAAAATGCATGTAATTTTATTTGTTATTATTTGTAGGCATAGTGTGCGTAGTTATGAATTAAGCGTAGTTATGAATTAAGCGTAGTTATGAATTAAGCGTGGGTTGGCACTAGCTATGAATGTAGTTAGTGCCAACTTGTGGCGTTGTTTTATGCAAAAATTCGTGTGTTTGTGCGAGTGTGTTAGAGTTGAGAATTGTTATGCAAACAAAAAAAGAAGAGATTTCAGACAATCGCTTACTTGAACGGACGGGACAGCGTAAAGAGATTATGGAAGAAACTCATGATTCCAACAGTGTTAAGCCATTGCTTGAATTAAACGATGTATCTTTTCAATACATTATTCATCGTGATGGAAATAATGAGTCTAAAGATAAGAAACATAATGAAAGTAATCTTAACTTTGCTCTTAATAAAGTAAATCTTAGTATTTATACAGGTGAATTTGTTGGAATTATTGGACCAAGTGGCGCTGGTAAAACAACTCTTGCTTCGCTTTTTTCTGGTGCTATTCCTCATCATTATTCAGGACATCTTTCTGGAACTGTGAATATTGCAGGATATGACACTAATAGTCTTGAACTTACTAATATTGCTTGCTTAATTGGTTCTGTTATTCAAGATATTGACGCTCAAATGGTTGCTGCAAATGTGGAAGACGAGTTGCTTTTTGGTTTAGAAAACTTTTCAGTTCCGCACGATGAAATCCTTCCTCGTATAGAGAATGCTCTTGAAACTGTTGGTATTACTAACTTGCGTAATCGTGATTTAGATACGCTATCTGGAGGTCAGAAGCAGAAGGTTGCTATTGCTGCTATTTTGGCTTTAAAACCTAAAGTTATGGTATTAGATGAGCCAACTTGTGCGTTAGATCCAGTTTCTTCTCGTATGATTTTCGATGTTTTAAGAGATTTGAATAGAAACTTTGGTATTACTGTTGTAGTAATTGAGCAAAAAGTGGCTTTATTAAGCGAGTATTGTAAGCGTCTTATTGTGCTTTCTAAAGGTGAGCTTGTGATGGATGCTCCTACAGGAGTTGCTCTTAAAAATGCTGATTTGCTTAGTGAAGTTGGTATCAATTATCCGCGTACTACTCATCTAATTAAGCAATTGCAAGAGGAACAAATTTGTAGTAATTCTGAGCTTACTGTTGGAGTTGAAGAAACTGTAGATACTATTGTTAAAACTTTGCAATCTGATATTCCTAATACTTCTAATACTTCTGATTCTTCTAATTCTTCTAATACTTTTGATTCTTCTAATATTTCTGAAACTTCTGATGAAAATAATGCAAATATTTTAGAATCTGTTAATGAACTTTCTGACTCTCGCATTATAAAATCTAATAGTTTTGCAAATCCATGCTTATCGCTGAATCATGTGAGTTTTGCTTATACAAATGGTGTTAAAGCTCTTGAAGATGTTTCATTTAATGCAAACAGTGGTGAATTGATTGCGTTAATTGGAAGAAATGGCGCTGGTAAAACAACTATTACAAAGATTATCAACGGTTTATTAAGACCTACAAAAGGTAGTGTAATAATCGATGGAATTGATACTAAAACGCTACGAATCAGTCAAATAGCAAAATATGTATCTACATTATTCCAAAATCCTGATTATCAATTATGCAAAGAAACTGTTCTTGAAGAAGTAGCTTTTAGTTGTAAGTTAATTGGTGAAGATTCTAATCAAGCTCAAGCGCATGCAATGGAAGTTATTGAAAAACTTAATCTTAACCCTCTTGATATTCCGTTCATGTTGTCTCGCGGTCAGCGTCAAATGGTCGCATTGGCTGCAACTGTTGTAACGCGTCCTAAAATACTAGTTCTTGATGAGCCGACTTGTGGTCTTGATTATCGCGAATGCGTTCGAATTATGCAAGTAGTTGAAGATTTGCGAGATCATGGATGTTGTGTGATTATGGTTTGCCACGATATGGAAGTAGTACTTGATTACGCAACTCGTCTTATAACAATCAATGATGGGAAACTTATTATTGATGGATGTGCTCGCGATGTTTTTGAAAATCCAGAAGTTACTAAAGCTGCTTCATTATGTCCGCCATTACTTTGTTCTGTTTCTAAAGGTTTAGTTGAGCACGGTTTTAAGCAATGTGATGGTTTATATGTTAGATCTGAACTTGTAGAAGCATTGCGAAACGCTAAATCGCGAATAAATAGAGATTTTAATTGTGAAAAGTAAGGTAGCTGATATTTATGAAAACGAAATTATTGACTTACCAGCATGGAAATACATTTTTTCATAAAGCAAATCCTATTGCTAAACTTGCTCTTGCAACAAGCGCAGTAATAAGTGTGTTTATTGCTCAACAGTATAGCGTTCTTATTGCTTTAATAGTTCTTACATTAGTTTCAATAGCTTGTTCACATATTTTCTCTTCTATGCTTACTCTTATTAAAGCTGTTATTGTATTCACTCTTGTTATGTTTATTATGCAAACAATTGTTATGCAAAAAGGTCACTATATATTTTTATGGTTTACTCAAAGTGGTGTTGATATTAGTGCAAAATCTTCTTTAAAACTATTTTGCTTTGCATTGCCTTTAGTTAGCGTTTTTAATGTAACTAAATTAAACGATCTTGCAAATTCTATAGTTCAATATTTGCATATTCCGTATTGTTATGCTTTTACGATTACTACAGCTGTTCGTTTTGTGCCAATTTTCGCACAAGAAATGTCTGCTATTAGTGAAGCTCAAACTGCTAGAGGAGTCGAGTTTGATACGAAGAATCCTTTTAAAAAGTTAATACTTATGGCTCCTTTAATTGTGCCTTTAGTTATAACTTCTGTGCGCAAAGCAGATTCGTGTGCTTTAGCTGCAGAACATAGGGGATTTTATCTTAGAAATAGCGCATCTTCATATTATAAATATTCATTCACTTGGCGCGATTTGATTATATTTACTATTTCTGTGATTCTTCTTGTTGCTCCTATACTTATTTCGTGTTTCGCTCCATACATAGTGTGATGCAAGTTTTTAGTATGTGTAAATCTGAATATAGGTTGTTTTAACATTCAAGCGTTTTGTTAAAAGCATTGAGGTGTGTAATGAATAATATTAAGTTTTGGATTAAAGGCGCTCGTATATACACCCTTCCTATTGGCTTAGTTCCAGTTGTTATGGCTGGTGTTGTTGCTATAAGAGTAGTTAAAAATTCATATTGTTTTATTAGTTCAACTAATGTTTTTAGGTTAATAATACAATTCATACTTTGTATTGGGATCGCGCTTTTCTTGCAAATATCAGTTAATTACGCTAATGATTATTGCGATGGTATAAAAGGTTTGGATGATAATCGCAATTTACGAAATACAGTTAATAATGATTTTCAAAAGAAGAATAAGTCATCGTTATGCGATGTTTCTTGGAAGTTAGCTGATGCTGGTATTACAAGACATCAAGTTCGTAACTCTATGATTATTTGTGCATTATGTGGATGCTTATGTGGTTTGATTGCTATTGTTATCTCAGGATTATGGTTGTTTATTTTAATAGGTATCTTATGCTTAGCTTCAGCATGGTTTTATGCAGGAGGTAAACATCCGTATGGATATTACGGTTTTGGGGAAATAAGCGCATTTACATTTTTTGGACCTGTTGCATTCATTGGAACTTTATGCATTATTTTTTATGGAATTGGAATTTCAAATCATATTGTTATAAATTCTCCGCTTTCTTCTTTTGCATGTGTTGCAATGTCTTTTATTCCAGGAGGTTGTTCTGCATGCTTAATGATGATTAACAATCTTAGAGATATAAATGTAGATAAAAATCATGGAAAGCTAACTGCAATGGTGCGAATTGGTGAAAAAGCAGGGCAGACCTTGTGCTCTTATGTAGTAGTTATGGTATTAGTTTTTATGACTTTTTATTCTGTTGCTAGTTTGATTTTCCCATCTTTTATGCCATCTGTTTGGCATTTTGGAGTTAATTTTAAAGACGGATTGATTCAAGGTTTCGCGTTTAATACTTTTAGATTATGTTTATTTATATCTCAATGTATTTTGCAATTAGCTGTTCTTGCAATTATGTTCATTAAAGGAATTTCATTGATACGAGTATTGCATAAAAGCGATTACAAACGTGCTTTTCCATTATGCGTTAGTGTATCTATGTTAACTGCAATATCTACATTGTTATTTTTGTTATCTATTTTGTGATATCTTTTGTGATATCTTTTGTGATTATAAAAATTACTTTTACTGCCTTAACTTTTTATATAAAAGCGTTGCCACTTGCGCGTCTTATACATGCTTATATGTACGATTGATACTCACGAACGTTGTGCGCGTTATGCCTTAATTGGGTAAAAATTACACATACTACCGTGTGGTATATGTGAATGAAGTGTTTGTTGGCATGCGCTCGCTAAAAGATACACGGCGGTGTTGCCTAAAGTTGGGCAAGGAAATGAGGTTTGTATGTCTGAATTACGTGATGGTGAAGCATCTGGCGAAATGCCTGTGGTGCTTACTGATGAGGAGCTTAAAGCCGCTGCTAATGAAAATCCTAGTGAAGAATCTAATGTAGATGATGGAATGCGCACTGTAGTTGTTGCAGAAGATGAAGCTGTTAATCGCATGGATTTAGTCGCAATGCTTGAAGACAATGGTTACAAAGTAGTTGGTCAAGCTGCTAACGGTGAAGAGGCAATTGAATTAACTCGTAAACATCATCCGGATGTTGTTTGCATGGATGTTAAAATGCCGGTTGTTGATGGTATTCAAGCTGCAGCTACTATTTGCGATGAAAATATTGCTCCAGTTGTTATGCTTACTGCATATTCTCAAACTGATTTAGTTAAGAAAGCAACAGGCGCAGGTGCTATGGCTTATGTTACTAAGCCTTATGAGGAGTCTAAACTTCTTCCTGCATTAGAAGTTGCTATGGGTCGTTTTGGTGAAATCAATGATTTGCTTGATAGCGTTGAGCGTACAGAAACTCAGCTTCATGATACTGAAGATCAGTTGCGTGCAACTGTTGAAAAGCTTAAGAAAGCTGAAGATACTCTTGAAGAGCGTAAGCTTGTAGACAGAGCTAAAGGCATGCTTATGGATAAAGCTGGGTTCTCTGAGCAAGGAGCTTTCCGTTGGATTCAAAAGACTTCTATGGATCAGCGTATTCCTAAGAAGCGTCTTGCTATGGCAATTATCGCAAAATATAGCGATGATAAACCATCTGAAGAGTAGTGATATTTTTTGTTATTTTATTTTTAAAAGTAAGTTATAGTTATACGGAATGTAGGTGAGTGGTCAACAGTGAATTCCAACATCGTTGAACCTTTAGATAGAAAGAACGAGAAAGGGACGTTGCTGGTTGTTGATGGCCATTCGCTTGCGTTCCGTGCTTTTTTTGCTATACCTTCAGAAAAATTTGTAACTCGAGATGGTCAGTCAACAAATGCTATTTGGGGATTCATGACTATGCTTTCGACTGTTATTGAATCAGAAAAGCCAAATAAATTAGCGATTGCTTTTGATGTTAAAGGTGGAACTTTTAGAAATAAAATGCTGCCTCAATATAAAGGCACGCGAGATGCTGCTCCAGAAGAGTTGATTTCTCAATTTCCAATTTTGCAAGAATTATTGAAGTCTTTAGGTGTTGTTTACGTAGAAAAGTCCGGATTTGAAGGTGACGATATTATTGCAACAATTGCTACGATGGGTGAAAAGGATAATTATCGAACTTTAGTTTTATCTGGAGATCGAGATGCTTTTCAATTGATCGATGATCATATTACAGTGTTGTATCCTGGTCAGCATTTCAAAGATTTGAAACATATGAATGCTGAGGAAGTGTTTAATAAATATCAAGTTTTCCCTAATCAATATCCTGATTTAGCAGCATTGCGTGGTGAAAAATCCGATAATATTCCTGGTGTTCCTGGAGTTGGTGATGGTTATGCTGCTAAATGGATAAATCAGTTTGGTGATTTAGAAAGTATTTTTGCGCATGCTGATGAAATTACTGGTAAAAGAGGTGAAGCTTTACGAGATAATATTGAGCAAATCCGTTTGAATCGTAAAGTTAATGCACTTGTTAGAAATGTAGATTTAGATATAAAAATTGACGATTTAAGTTATGGTGCGGTTGATGCTTCTAAATTAGGTTCTATTCTTTCTCGTTTGGAATTTGGTGAGAATAAGAAGCGAAAAATAATGCGTGTGTTCAATTATAATAAAAAAGATTTGGACGACGACATGTATACTATGCTTCATGCTTCGCAAGATAATTATTCTAAAGAATCTACAAGTAGTAATTCTAGTAGTTCTAGTAATTCTAGTAATTGTGATTCAAATAAAGCTTTCGAGAATTCAAATTATAGCGAATTAGACAATTTAGAAGATGAGATTGACAAATGTGAAGTTACTAATATAACTTCTGTTAAAGATGTAAATGATTGGTTTAATTCTGTTTCGGATTATCTGGATTCCCAGTTGAATTCTCAGCTGGATTCTGATAATAATGAGAAAAATATTAAATGTCCGCTTGTGCTTTATGCAAATGAAACTCAGCATGATAATTATAATGGTGTCCCTCGTGCAGACTCTCTTGTAATTATGGTAGATTCTAAAGTTGCTGTTATTAAATTGCAATCTTCACAATTACTTTTCTTGTCTAATTTGCTGAGAAATAATGTAGATTCTAGCGGAAATAATATTTGTGATTCTTCATCTAATTTGCGTAAATGCGATGAACTTTCTAGTGATTCTTCTGCTAGAGCGCATAATAGTGACCATAATGATAGTTCTTCTAATAAGAAAACAATTTTGCTAATATTTGATGCTTTGCGCTCATATATACGAAAATATTCTTCGTTAGTAGTTCTTCATGATTATAAAAAACATTTAGCATTATTAAGATTCCTCACAGTTATTGATTCTTCAAATGATTTCACTCCTGCGATGGATACTCGTTTAGCTGCTTATCTTGTTGAGCCTGATTCAAAGTCAGAAACTATTGAAGGAGTTGTAAAACACTTTTTTGGCGTTGAGATTGAAACGTCTAACGAAACAGTAGCTACTAAGCAAGGTGAATTAGATATTCTTCTTGATACAGATTCTGCTGATTTAGAACAGCAATCAGTACAAGAATCAGATAGTTTTAAACAACTTATTACTAAAGCTATTCTTATTCGTGCGTTATTTACGTATTTTACGCCAATTCTTCGTGAACGTAAGCAAACATCATTGATGTTAAACCTTGAAATGCCAATTTCTAGAGTTCTTAGAAGAATGGAAGATTGCGGTGCTGCTGTAGATATGAATCGCTTAATTGAGATGCGTGATCAATTTGTTTCTGATTCGCAATTGGCTCAAAATATCGCGTGGGATATTGCAGGTAAGCATGTTAATTTGCAAAGCCCTAAGCAAGTGCAACAAATCCTTTTCGAAGATATGGCATTAAAGCCAACTCGTCGTACTAAAAGTGGATCTTTAACTACAAATGCTGAAGCTCTTCAAGAATTGTATGCGAAAATAGATTCTGATGAGCCAGCTAGCCAATTTTTAGGAGCTTTACTTAAGCATCGTGAAACTAATAAGTTGAAGCAAATTGTTCAAAGTCTTATAGATGCAGCTCATTATAAAGATGGCAGAGTTCATACTACCTATGAGCAAACTATTGCAGCTACAGGTCGTTTAAGTTCAGTAGATCCAAATTTGCAAAATATACCTAATCGTAATGCTCAAGGTCGTGAAATTCGCGCTGCATTCGTTTCAGGTGAAGGTTATGAATCGCTTATGAGTTGCGATTATTCGCAAGTGGAATTGCGTATTATGGCTCATGCTTCTAAAGATGAATCTTTAATTAAAGCATTTTGTTCTGGTGTTGATTTCCATAGATACGTAGCAAGTATGGTTTATTCAATTCCTATGGATGAAGTCACTTCTGATCAGCGTACTCATGTTAAAGCTATGAGTTATGGTTTGGCTTATGGTTTAAGCACTTATGGTTTAGCGAAACAGCTTTCTATTGCTCCAAGAGAAGCATTGGTGTTGAAAAATAAGTATTTTGCTACTTTTGGTAAAGTTCATGATTATTTGGAATCTTTAGTAGATAAAGCTCGTTGCCGTGGATATACAGAAACTATGTTTGGTAGAAGAAGATATTTCCCTCAATTACATTCTAAAAATCGTGTTCTTCGTGAATCTGCTGAGCGTGCTGCTTTGAATGCTCCTATTCAAGGAACTGCTGCAGATATTATGAAAATGGCGATGATTAAAGTAGATAATGATTTGCGTGAAAACGGAGTTTTAAGTCGAGTTATATTGCAAATACACGATGAACTTGTTCTTGAAATAGCTCCTGGAGAGTTAAAACAAGTTGAAAATATTGTTCGTAATGCTATGGAACATACTGTTGATTTGAGTGTTCCTCTAAATATTTCAACAGGTGTAGGCGCTGATTGGCAATTGGCTGCTCACTAATTTATATAGTTGTTTAATATTGGAAGCTGCAACACGCTAAAAACCCGAAAAAAGAGAAAATTATGGCGTCATTATTTCAAACAGTACAAGCGTTAGAATCGCTTTACCCTCTTGAATTTGCTGAATCTTGGGATGAGCCTGGACTTATTGTTGGAGATATGTCTGCATCTGTTAAACGCATTGTATGTGCAGTTGATCCTACTTTAGAAGTTGTTAAGCGCGCGTGCAATATGGGTGCTGATTTATTAGTAACTCATCATCCTCTATTTTTCCGTGCTGTACATGAAGTTTCTGGTCGTTCAGTACGTGGTGAAATTGTTCGTAATCTTGTAGAAAATCATTGCGGATTATGGGTTGGTCATACTAACGCTGATTGCGCTTACAGGGGAGTTGCGCATGCTGCAGCTGATTCTTTAGGTTTGTTTAATCAACATCCTCTAGTTTTTCAAACGAAAGATTCTAATGGTAATGAAGTTGGATTAGGAAGAATCGGAGAATTAGATAGTCCAGTTAGCTTGAGTGAATTTGCTAATAGAGTGTTTAATGCAATACCTCATAGTGAAGTTGGAATACAAGTTTGTGGCGATATTGATGCTCAAGTTTCTAAAATAGCAGTTTTGCCTGGGTCTGGGGATTCGTTATTTAATGAAGTTAGAGCAAGTGGTGCAGATGTATATGTTACAAGTGATTTGCGCCATCATCCTGCTCTTGATGCTATAGAGCAAGCTCGTTACGAGTTTTCGTTGCGTAAAAATTGTGGATTATTGGATTCATGTGATTCTAATTTTAAGCCTATGCTCATTAATACTGCTCATAGTGCAATAGAGTCATTGTGGTTTAACTATGCTGTTGAAGACATATCTAAAGCTGTTGAATCTATTTGCGGTAGTGCTCCTCAAGTTGTTTTGCTTAAAGAGTCTACAGATCCGTGGAATTATGTAATTCACTAGTTTTAGCGTGTTTTTAGTTACTTCTATGTAGCTTTTTGCATTTTAGTTTGTTTTAATTACATAAATTTTATTGATAAATTTCTGAAACAACACGCAAAATAAGGCTGTTTATAAACAAAAATTTGCACAATAAAAGTATTTTTAGCGTATTCTTTATACTTTTCTAAAGAAACGCTAATATATTCATGAAACTTGCAAAAATATATGCGATACTTAGATTATGCAGATTAGACCAGGTTCTATGTACCCGCTTGGTGCCACGTATGATGGCGCGGGTGTGAATTTCGCGCTATTTTCAGAAGTAGCAAAGCGTGTTGAATTATGTTTGTTTGATGAGCAAGATAATGAAACTCGTATTGATATTGCAGAACAAAATTCATATGTGTGGCACACTTACATATCGGGTGTTCAGCCTGGTCAACGTTATGGGTATCGCGTTCATGGACCGTACGATCCAGCGCACGGATTGTGGTGTAATCCAAACAAGTTACTTCTAGATCCTTATGCGAAAGCTATCGAGGGTAATATTGACGGAGATGAAAGCCTATTTTCTTATTGGTTTAATAATCCAGACGATATTACAGCAATGAACACTTTAGATTCTGCATCTCATACAATGAAGGCTGCAGTAATCAATCCTTACTTTGATTGGGGTAATGATCAGCACCCTATGATTCCTTACCATGACTCAGTTATTTATGAAGCTCATGTTCGTGGTATGACTAATTTAGATCGTCAAGTTCCTCCGGAAATTCGTGGAACTTATGCTGGCTTGGCTCATCCAACTGTTATTAGTTATTTGAAGAAATTAGGTGTTACTGCTATAGAGTTAATGCCTATTCATCAATTTGTAAATGACTCATTCTTGCAAAATAAAGGTTTGAGTAATTATTGGGGATATAACACAATTGGATTCTTTGCTCCGCAAAATTCATACTCTAGCTCTGGTCAGCGCGGAGAACAAGTTAATGAATTTAAAGCAATGGTTAAGGCTTATCATGCTGCTGGTATGGAAGTAATTCTCGATGTAGTTTATAACCATACTGCTGAAGGTAATGATAGAGGTCCAACTTTAAGTTTCCGTGGTATTGACAATCGTGCTTATTACCGTTTGGTTGACAACGATCAAAGACATTACTTTGATACTACTGGAACAGGTAATTCTCTTCTTATGCGCTCGCCTAAAGCTTTGCGTTTGATTACTGATAGTTTACGTTATTGGGTTACTCAAATGCATGTAGACGGTTTTCGATTTGATTTAGCTGCAACTTTGGCTCGCCAATTCCAAGAGGTTGATAAGCTTTCAGCGTTCTTCGATATTATTGAGCAAGATCCAATTATTTCAAGTGTTAAGCTTATTGCTGAGCCGTGGGATATTGGAGTTGGGGGATATCAAGTTGGAGGATTCCCTCCAAGTTGGTCTGAGTGGAATGGAAGATATCGCGATTGCGTTCGCGATTTTTGGCGTTCTCAGCCTTCAACACTGCCTGAGTTTGCTAGCCGTCTTATGGGAAGCTCAGATTTGTATGAGCAAAATGGACGAAAGCCTGTTGCTTCTGTGAACTTTATTACTGCTCATGATGGTTTCACTATGAATGATTTAGTGAGCTATAACGAGAAACATAATGAAGCAAATAAAGAAGGCAATAATGATGGTGCTAACGATAATCGCTCTTGGAATTGCGGTGTTGAAGGACCAACAAGTATACACGATGTAAATGATCTTCGTCAGCGCCAAATGCGTAATCTATTTTCAACTTTGTTAATGAGTCAGGGCATTCCTATGATTTGTGCTGGCGATGAGATTATGCGTACTCAAAATGGTAATAATAATGCATATTGTCAGGATAACAGTATTTCTTGGATGAATTGGGAAGTGAATGAAACTCAACAAGAAATGTTTGATTTCGTTTCGAAACTAATTCATTTGAGATTGGATCATCCTGTATTGCATCGTCGTAGATTCTTTACTGGTCGTCAAGCGGATGATGATGTTTCAGAGATTCCGCAAGTTGAGTGGTTTGATCACACTGGTGTTGTTATGGATATGCATGCGTGGACTAATACTCACGCGTTGTCGGTTATGATCTATTTGAATGGTTCAGATATTCCAGAAACTGACTGGTATGGACGGAGAATGGTAGATAATGACTTCATATTGATTTTTAACGCACATTATGAGCCTATTACATTCACTTTGCCAGATAAAAGATATGGTGAAAAATGGACTTTAGTTGTTGATACTAATAATCCTAAAGGTCCACAATTGCATTATGAATCTGGTTTTAATATCGTTGCGCATTCAAGGAGTTTTTTGCTTTTGATGAGCGAGAAGTAGAGCGTCAAATAACGTATAGGTTTGTTTACAGAATATGACTGTTGTTGTGAAGCGTGGAAAATACTTACCTCACAGGAGCTTCAACTTTTTACGTTCGTTTAAATGTTGTTGCTTGTAATAGTAAAAGTTAGATTTTAGGTTACTTTAGTTTTATAAAGAGTTTGGATTAGGTGCAACTTTTTTAAATACCGTTTCGCTTTTTATTGTTCGTTAAGTATTTTCCACACCTCACTAGTACATGATGAGTGCGAAATTACATTGTCAGCAAGCTTATACGTAGTTTTACAAAACTCATCATTTTGATTGCTAGTCAAAAAGTGTATAAAAATTATTTCGCAAACAATCACATAGTTGAAACATAATGCGTAGAATCTTTGTATTTTACGCATTATGTTTATTTTGTGAATATGAGTTACCTTGTATTCTGTCGCTTTGTAGTGCTGCAACTTGTCGAGAAAATACTATAATCCATCCTAAAAATAGAAGGCATGATAGTGCTTCAACATTTGTTAGAGTGTTGTGCCCATTTAACCATTGAGTTCCAGCTAATGAAGTAATAATTATTGCTAAATCGGATGCTATATAAAAAGTTCTTGAAAGCTGCGGTGCTAGCCATGGAAGTCCAATAAGAACTGCTCCTACTAATAGTGTTACACCGCGAGCGCATAAATCGTGTATGAATGGGTGAGGAGTATATCTAAATGTTCCAATTCCTATGAATGCTATTCCTCCAAGAATCAGTAGGGTAGCCATAATGCTAGTGCGAATATAAAAATATTTTATAGGATGATCTTTATGATTATTGCATTTGTTGTTTGTTTGTTCGTTTAGCTCATCTTGTGTTTGTGTATCTGATTGTATTTTGTTTTTAAGAGTGTGTTGAGCTTCTATGAATTCTTCAATTGCGAAGTAACTTGTAATAATAATGCAAATTCCAGCCAATATTAGTGTTGCGTTAAACATGCTAGCTGCAAATGTTGTTCGATCTCCTAATTGTGAAAAATTATTGTTATACCAGTATGGATCATCTGATGTTAGTCCAGCTGTTGCTGCTCCTGAGATAACAAAAATAGGTAATAATGATGCAACGGTTTTTGCTTCTAATAGTTCAGCTTGCACTAGTGTTGCGTATCCTACTATTCCTGAAAGACCTGAGCAAAGTATAGGAAGATAACTGTTGACAACTGCTCGTCCTACAATGCTATTGATTATTGATAGTAGTGCGAAAGACATGAGAAACATTGTTGCGCCGTAAATAGTTGATAATGCGCTTATTTCAAAAGTGTTTTTTATGATTTTTATTAAGCGTTTTTTGTCGAATTCTCCATGAGTGCGTAAATATCCTACTATGAAAGCTCCCATGCTGCATATTGCGACTGTGCCTGAGGCAACTGTGAATAAACGTTGGCTTACTTGCCAAATGGCTGGCATAGTACCCATGTAAATATACATGATAGCTATAGCTAGTATTGCGCAGACTAGGAATGATATAAGACCTGCTGCTTCTGCGCGTTGGAATTTACCCATCATTTAACCTTTCTTGTTTCATGTATATTGTATTAGTGCGTGTTGAAATGCTGTTTAGTGTTTGGGTTTGTTTAGTGTTTGGGTTTGTTTAGTTTGTTAGAATTATTCGTATATAAAACGAGTTTTAATAAGACGTGTTTTAAACACATATTGGAAATATATTTTTATAATTTATATATTTACAGCGTGTCGCATTTGTGTTGAGCGATGATTTGCGCTACACTAATCACTTGTGCTTGGAACTGGATTTCAGTTAAAAGCATCGGGGTGTAGCGCAGTTTGGTAGCGCGCCTGCTTTGGGAGCAGGATGTCGCAGGTTCGAATCCTGTCACCCCGACCATCAGTGAAGCCTAGGTGTGAAGCCTAGGTTTTATTATTTCTTTCACAATATATTTGATTTTTGCTTATAATCAGATTTTTTGACGTACGTCTTTTAATATGTCTTACTAACGTGTAATGTTGTAGTGTTAGGCTTTCGCAATTATAGATTTTTGCGTTCGCCTTGTTTATAAAAATATTGACTCGGGAGCCACAAGGCTGAGAGGAAGCATTAGCTTCGACCGATTGAACGTGAGCTAAGCAATATTAGCAACGGAAGTCGCTCTTTTCCCGTGCCCAAATCTATTTATTTTAGAAAGAAAGGCACTTATTATGGTTGATACTTCAGTATCTAAGCATTCTAATCATTGGCGTGTTATTGACATTGTTATAGCCGCTATTATCGCAGTTGCGTCTGGCGTATTGTTCTGGGCTTGGGACATTGTCTGTGCAGCTCCTATTGATTTTTCTGCAAGTCTTTTGCCTGGCGCTGAAGGTTTGTGCAATGGTTTTTGGCTGTTCGCTGGTCCTTTAGCTGCATTGATTGTTCGTAAGCCTGGTTCTGCTTTGTTTGCAGAAACACTTGCTGCATTTGTTGAACTTCTCTTAGGCAATCAGTGGGGTGTTGGTGGATCTTTAATTGTTGGAATTATACAAGGAATCGGCGCAGAACTTGCGTTTATCTTCTTCTTGTATAAGTCTTGGAATTTTCTTACAGCGTCTATTTCTGGAGCTTTAGCTGGCTTAGCTTGCTTCTCATATAACTGGTTAAGCAACGGACAAAAATGGAATGCACAATATGCTTTAGCAAATGTTGTTACTTCTATTATTTCAGGATTGATCATTGCTGGCATTCTTATGTGGGTTGTACAAAAAGCATTAGCTGCAACTGGTGTGCTTGATCGTTTTGAATCTGGACGTCCTCAAGCTTTAGTTTGATTAAGTGTCAATAATGTCATGAAAATCGCGCTTTATGGTCATACATGGCTTTAAAGCGCGATATTTTAATTATTTATAAAGCTTTTAAATGAAAGTTTATTATTATGCAACTTGCGGATAATGCTGCTTGGAATCCTGCTAGTGTTGTTGCTAAGGATTGGGGTTGGCGTCATGCGACTCGTAAAGATTTTGTATTGCGGCATATAAATATTAAGATTCAACCTGGTCAGAGAGTGCTTCTTTTAGGAGCTTCAGGAGCTGGTAAAAGTACGTTGATGTCAGCTTTAGCTGGAGTTCTTGGTGATGAAACTGAAGGAATGGCTGAAGGAAGTCTTTCTATTGACGATATTGATGCTTCTAAAGCTCGCGGAAAAGTCGGTTTAGTTATGCAAGATCCTGACTCGCAAATAATACTTGAGCGCATTGGTGACGATGTTGCTTTTGGTAGCGAGAATATTGGTGTTTCTGCTGACGAAACTTGGAATCGTGTTCGTCAATCACTTGAAGCAGTGGGGCTTGAAGATATCACTTCTGGTAGTATCGGACTTCGCCGTTCTACTCAATGTTTATCTGGAGGTCAGCGTCAGCGTCTTGCTTTAGCTGGTGTACTTTCTATGCATCCTGGTTTGCTGCTATTAGATGAGCCAACTGCCAATCTTGATCCTGAAGGTGTAAAACAAGTTCACGATGCAGTTTCTAGAGTACTTAACAAAACTGGCGCAACTATGGTTGTTGTTGAACATCATATTGATGTGTGGATGGATTTAATTGACAGAGTTATTGTAATAGGAAAACCTTGGCAAGCTCAAGAAAATAATAGTTGTAAAGAAGATAGTAATATTGCTGATTCTTCGAATGAAAATAATTCTTGTGTAGTTGAAAAAAGTAATGATGTTTCTTCATGCTGTGTGATTGCTGATGGTAAGCCTGAAGAAATATTTGCGAAGTATGGAAATATGTTAGCTGATGGAGGAGCATGGGTCCCAGGTCGTAAGATTAAGTCTTTTGCTCCTAAAAAATCACATGATAATAGCTCTAAATTAGCTCTTTACACTGATGATTGTGCGTTTGGTAGAAACAAGCCATTAGCAGAGCATGTTAATATAGGTTTCCGATTTGGAGAAGTAAGCGTTTTAATGGGACCTAATGGTGCTGGAAAGACTACTTTAGCTCTTACTCTTGCTGGATTGTTAAAGCCTATATCTGGAAGTGTATGTTTAAATGAAGATTTAGTGCCAAAAGGGCGTAAAAACAATCTTTTTACTTGGAAAAGTCATGAGTTGCTAGGAAGAGTTGGAATGGTATTTCAAGAACCTGAACATCAATTCATTACTCCGTTTGTGCGTGATGAAGTTGCAATAGGTCCAAAAAAGCAAGGTAAAAGCAAGCAAGAAGCTTATAAAATTGCAGATGAAATGCTTGAAAGAATGAATCTTAAACGTTTCGCTCTAGCTAATCCTTATACTCTTTCTGGTGGTGAGAAAAGGCGTCTTTCTGTTGCGTCTTTGCTAGCTGCAGCACCTCGTGTTGTTATTATGGATGAGCCAACTTTTGGTCAAGATTTTACTACTTGGACTTCTATGGTTGAGTTGATTGCACAAATTAGAGATAGTGGTTCTGCTGTAGTTATGGTCACTCATGATGATGCTTTAGTTCAGGCTTTGGATGCTCGCGTAATCAGGGTTGATCATGAAGATTCTACAGAAAATACAAGTTGCGATGAAAGGAATGTAAAATAATGAAGAAAACATGCGATATCGCAACAGTTAAAAAAATAAATGAAGAAGATTTGCTAAAAGTTTCGCGTATTAACGTAACTCCATCATCGGATCGTGTAGAGCCTGAAAGACTTAAATCTCCATCGTGGTTTATTTGTAAACTTAATCCGATTAGTCGTTTTATTGGAGCACTATTTCTATGTTTACCAATGTTTATTACGCTTGATATAGTATCTTCTTCAGTAGCTTTCTTATTAGATTTAATTCTTCTAGCTATTGCTGGAGTTATGCCTTGGACTGTTTTACGTAATACGTGGCCAGTGTGGATTGCTGCATCTGGAAGTTTTATCTCTGTTCTTTTATACGGACAAAGTTCTGGAAAAATGCTATTTCAATTTGGTTTGATTCATATTAGTCAAGGATCAGCATATTTTGCTTGTAGCACATTTGTACGTGTTGCTGCAGTAGCAGTGCCTGGAGTTATTTTGGCTATTGGACTTGATCCAACTGATTTAGCAGATGGTTTAGTGCAAATCTTACATTTTTCGCCTAGATTCGTATATGGAGCATTAGCAGGATTGCGTATGTTTACCTTATTACAAGACGATTGGCGTGCTTTCGGTCTTGCTAGACGTTCTCGCGGTGTAACTGATAGTAAGGCGATACAACGTATGTTTTCTCAATCTTTTGGTTTGCTTGTTCTTTCTATTAGACGTGGTACAAAACTTGCAACTGCTATGGAAGCGCGAGCTTTCGGTAGTGATATTAAGCGTTGCCCAGCTAGGGATTCAAAGCTAACAATTGTAGATTGGATTTTTTACGCTATATGTATTCTAGTTCCTGCTATTGCTCTTACCGCTGCAATAAAAACTGGATATTATCATAATGCTTTTATACATATGTAAATAATAATAAAGGTGTGTTTGATACTTTAGTATGATTACAGAATTGCTTTTAGTGTCAAACACGCTTTTTATTTTTAAAATAACGCTTTTTTATTTTGTGTAAAACACGCTTTTTTATTTTAAAACATGCTTTTTCTTTTTGCGTACATATTGCTAGATAGTATCGTAGTATGAGTGAGCTTAACGAAACAATGCAATCCGATTTTTGGTATGCTCCATATGTTTCTAATCCTTTGAATGCAACTGTAACTTTGCCTGGTAGCAAATCTTTGTCAAATCGATATTTAATTCTTGCATCTGTTAGCACTAAGCCAGTTGTCTTACAAGGATTATTGCGCTCGCGTGATACTGAACTTATGCTTAATGCACTATCTGTATTTGGTGTTAAAACTGAGTCTTTAAGTGATGATGGGACGAAAATTCGTGTGATTGCGCCCAAAGATGGAGTTTTTCATGTAAAAAATAATGCTGAAGTATATTGTGGGTTAGCTGGAACTGTAATGCGATTTGTTTCTGCTTTAGCTTTGTTTGCGGATAATTCAGTGCGTTTTGATGGCGACTCGCAAGCATACGCGCGTCCTATGAAACCTGTTCTTGATGCTTTAGAGCAACTTGGTGCAAAAGTAACATACCATAGGGAAGTTGGTTTTTTGCCTTTTACTGTTACTCCGCCTTCGAGTGAAATTCTTAAAAATAGTTTTAAAAAGATTGTGCGCATAGATTCGTCAGCATCTTCACAATTTATTTCATCATTGCTGTTAATTGGTTCACGCATTCCTGGCGGATTAGAGCTTGAGCATATTGGTAAAATTTTGCCTAGTATGCCTCATATACGTATGACTATAGATGATATTTGTAAAGCTGGCGGGGAAGTAGAAGTTCTTCAAAATAAAGTTTGGAGTATTAAATATAGCGATTTAACATTGCCTGATATTGTTAGCGTAGAGCCAGATCTTTCAAATGCAGCGCCATTTTTAGGAGCAGCATTGATTGCTGGAGGAAGTGTTAGCGTACCTAATTGGCCGCTTTCTTCAACTCAACCTGGAGTCTTACTTCCTGAAATATTAGAAAAAATGGGTGCAAAAGTTAGTTTTGAAAAAACAAGTGATGATTCTGGAATAATTCATGTAGTAAGCAATGGTGTTATTAAAGCAATTCCGTATCTTGATTTAAGTCAAGCAGGGGAGATTGCTCCAAGTATTGCAGCTATTTTAGCTTTTGCGGATGGTACAAGTGAACTTCATGGTATTGCGCATTTGCGTGGTCATGAAACTAATCGTTTGCAAGCTTTAGTTAAAGAATTGAATCGAGTTGGTATTGGATCTAGAGAACTTGAGGATGGAATTCGTATTGAGCCAAGGAATAATATGCATGGGGAAGTGATGGAAACTTATGCAGACCACAGGATGGCAACGTTTGCTGCAATGCTTGGATTGCGTATAGAAAACATTCGCGTCAAAAACATTTCCACAACTCGAAAAACTATTCCTGATTTTCCGGGAATGTGGCATAAAATGCTTGAATAAACAAATACTTGAATAAAAAAATGACCGAATAAACAAATAATCCCGAGCCTAAATGGAACCCGGGATTATTTTGTGCAGAATGTTAGAGAACGCTACAAACTTGATTTTTTAGCGCTCAAACTTGTTGCCGTAGGTATCTTCGCCAGCTTCAGCAATAGCTGCAGCCTTGCGTGCAATCGCCAACTCTTCATTAGTTGGAATAACAGCAATAATCACAGAGCTATCTGGAGTGGAAATAATGCGTGGTTCTTTAGAGCGAACCAAGTTCTTTTCTTTATCGAGCTTTACGCCGAATGGTTCAAGCTTTTCGCATACTTTAGCGCGTACGATTTCATCATTTTCACCAACGCCAGCAGTGAATGTGATTACATCGACTCCGCCCATTTGAGCAGTGTAATTGCCAATGTATCCTACGATGCGATGAACGTATACTCCGAGAGCGAGCTTAGCGTCTTCATCGCCTTGAGCAATAAGTTTATGAATATCACGCAAATCACCATGACCAGTCATGCCCATCATGCCGGAACGCTTGTTGAAGAGAGTATCAAGCTCATCAACGTTCATGTGAGCATTACGAATAAGGTGGAATGCTACTGCTGGATCGATATCACCAGTGCGTCCACCCATCATTAAACCTTCAAGTGGTGTTAAGCCCATAGAAGTTTCAATTGGCTTGCCGGAAATTTGAGC
This sequence comes from uncultured Gardnerella sp., assembly GCF_947280595.1. Classification (NCBI taxonomy): domain Bacteria; kingdom Bacillati; phylum Actinomycetota; class Actinomycetes; order Bifidobacteriales; family Bifidobacteriaceae; genus Gardnerella; species uncultured Gardnerella sp. Next base: position 111,889 of record NZ_CAMYOS010000005.1, read on the forward strand.
AGAAGCGGAAGCGCCATTGCCAATGTGCAAAACGATTTGTTTCAAACCTTCAGCAGGTTTTCCAACAACGCTTGGAACAACGGAACCAATGTATTCGTGAGAAGTTCCGTGAGCACCGTATCTGCGGATATGGTAGCGATTTGCAATTTCCTTGTTCAAAGCGTAAGTTGCAGCAACTTGTGGCAAATCGTGGAAGAATGAAGAATCGAATACCATAATTTGTGGAACGTCTGGCAAAAGTTCGCTCATAACTTCTGCTCCAACAGCTTCTGGACCGTTGTGAAGTGGAGCTAAAACTGCCAAGTCTTTAACTTTGTTAATTGTCTTGGCATTTACTAATGCAGGCTTAGGGAATGTTAAGCCACCTTGCACAACTCGGTGACCTACAGCTACAATGCCAGATTCAGAAAGCTTTGGACCATATTCTTCGAAGAATCCAAGTACGCGTTTCAAACCTTGCTCATGATCGTGAACTGGTTCATCGAATTCATGTTTTTCGCCATTGAATACGTGCTTATAGTGGCCATCAACTGGCTCACCGATTTTCTCAACTATACCGGAAGCAATACCTTCGCCACTTCCAAGATCAACGAGTTGATATTTAATTGAACTAGAACCAGAATTGATAACAAGAACGGTTTTTGCCATGGGGGCATCCTCCATAAAGTATTGATAAGGCTAGTAAATTGCCACAGCCAAGTGTACATGTAAGTTTATACAACACTACTTATAGTACATTAAATGTTTGTAAGTAATTTACAGCATTTTTAAGTTTGTTAGTTTATTTATTTTGTTTGTTAGTTAGTTTATTTATTTATTTGGATTGTGCTTCAATAGCTGTAAGGGCTACTGTGTTAATAATATCTTGTACCAATGCTCCTCGAGATAAATCATTAACAGGTTTATTAAGTCCTTGTAAGATTGGGCCTACTGCTAATGCTCCGCTAGAACGTTGTACAGCTTTATAAGCAATATTGCCTGCACATAGATCTGGGAATACAAATACATTCACATGACCTGCAATAGAGTTTCCTTTAGCTTTTGATGATGCAACAGTTGGGGACCATGCTGCATCAAATTGAATAGAGCCAACAACTTGTAAATCTGGCGCTTTTTCATGAACTAATCGTGTTGCTTCTTCCACCATATCGACGTCTGGCCCTTTTCCAGATCCGAGAGTTGAGTATGAAAGCATGCCTACTTTAGGATCTAGTCCAAATGCTTTTGCAGTATTCGCTGATTGAATAGCGATATCAGCTAATTGTTCAGCATTAGGATTTGGATTAATAGCGCAATCTGCAAATATTGCAACGTGATCTTTGAAGCACATTATAAACGCTCCAGAAACTAATTTTGTTCCAGGCTTAGTTTTAATTACTTGGAGTGCAGGGCGAACTGTATTTGCAGTTGAATTTATTGAGCCAGAAACAAGACCGTCAGCTTGACCTAGAACTACTAGCATAGTTCCAAAATAGCTCGCATCTTTCAGCTGCTCTCTAGCTTCCTGTTCGCTCAGCCCCTTCTTTGCACGTAGCTCACAAAGTTTAGTAATCATATGCTTAAGCATTGCTTCGTCATTCATAGATTGGAAACTTGCTTTGCATATATAATCTAGATTCAATTCTTCAGCGCGTTCTAAGATTGAATCGCGTTCGCCTACGATAATAAGATTTACTATATCTCGTTGCAAGAGGTAATCAGCTGCTTTAAGAATGCGATCCTCTTGTCCTTCTGGAAGAACTATTGTTTTTTTATTTTCTTTAGCTTTACCTAAAAGATTGTATTGGAAAGCGTAAGGCGTAATCGCGCGTTTGAATGTTTGGTGTAGTGCGTTTAATACGTCTTCTTCTTTAACTGATTCTTCGAAAGTTTTTATTGTTTGCTCAATATTATTGCTATCTATTTCAGGAAGAACCCAAAGCGGAGTGTTACGTATATGAGAAACTTTACCTTCAATATTTGAGCAATTTTGAGATGTATAATCTCGTATTATTGCAGAGCCTATTTTCTCGTTGCAATCCGTGACGAAAATGCCTATAACTTTTGAACTTTCTTTAACGATTCTTGCATTTTGTGCATCGATAGTTTTTAATACTTGTTTCGAGGTGCGATTTTTTGATGAAACAACAAGGAAAATTGGAGATGCTAAATCAGCTGATACTTGTGCATCAAAAGCGAAAATGTCAGGATCGTATACTGGAGTGTAATCGCTTGTAATAATTACGCAAGCTTGAGCTTGTGTTTTATTTAATAATTCGTTGTAAGATGCAACAATATCTCCTCTTACTGTTTCTTTATTATCTTCTACTTCTAAATCGCTTACACCTATAACATTATCAAAGCTAGTGTTGCTGTTAGTTAGTTTTAAAAGTGAAGCAGTGAAAGCATCGTCTTTATGAGCATATGGTCTAAAAATAGTTGTTGAAAGTCTGTGTGCTAATAAATTTGTGATTCCTATAGCAACAACATTACGCCCATTATTGCATTGCGCACTTATGATAGAAACATTAGTTAGTGACACGCCTTTTCTCCTTTGATTCGGTTCGTGTTTAATATGCATTTAATCATATATTAAATTTTCTAGAACAAAGTTGTGTAATTTTGCATTGTATATGATTGTGCGAACTGCGCAACTTTATTTTCGTTATCATTTTAAACCATTTTAATAGTGTACATGCGAAGTATACGCGTTTTGTTTTAGTTTTATGTAGATTAGATTGTTTTGGTTCTGGTTTTTGCTTTGGTTTTGGTTCTGTTTTTGGTTTTATTTTTGTTTGATTATGATTTTTAAGACGCGACTTATAATTTACAAATAAAAAAATAGTATTGCCAACATATGCTGACAATACTATTTTTATATCGATTTTATATCGATTTATTCCCATTCGATTGTTGCAGGTGGCTTAGAAGTCACGTCAAGTACAACTCGATTGATTTGACGGCACTCGTTCGTTATGCGAGTGGAGATTTTTGCTAAAACATCATAAGGTACTCGTGACCAATCTGCTGTCATTGCATCTTCAGAGCTTACTGGACGAAGCACAATTGGAGATCCGTATGTGCGTTCATCGCCCTGAACTCCAACAGAATGTACGTCTGCTAGAAGTACAACAGGGCATTGCCAAATATCACGATCAAGACCGGCTTTAGAAAGTTCTTCTCGAGCTATAGCGTCAGCTTCACGAAGAAGTGCTAAACGTTCTCGAGTAATCTCTCCAATAATACGAATACCCAAACCTGGGCCTGGGAAAGGTTGACGCCATACAATCTCATCTGGAAGTCCAAGTTCGTGTCCAATAGCGCGAACTTCATCCTTAAATAAAGTTCGTAAAGGTTCAATAAGCTTAAACTTTAAGTCTTTTGGTAGTCCTCCAACATTATGGTGAGATTTAATATTTGCAGCTCCATCGCCGCCGCCAGATTCCACAACATCTGGGTAAAGCGTGCCTTGTACTAGGAATTTGACTTCTGCGCCAGATTTTCCAGCTTCTTCAATAACTTGACGTTGAGCTTTCTCAAAAGTGCGAATGAACTTTTCGCCAATAATTTTACGCTTACGTTCTGGTTCGCTTACGCCTTTAAGTGCATCGAGAAAATCGTCTTCTGCATCTACTGCAATAAGTTTAATTCCTGTTGCTTTAACGAAATCGTGCTTGACTTGTTCAACTTCACCTTTGCGAAGTAAACCATGATCAACGAACACACATGTCAGTTGGTTTCCAATTGCTTTATGAACTAATGCTGCTGCTACAGCTGAGTCAACTCCACCTGAAAGACCACAAATAACCTGTGCATCCCCAACTTCAGCGCGAATTTTTGCAACTTGCTCATCGATTATATTTGAAGGATTCCAGTCGTTTTCTAATCCTGCGCATTTGTGTAAGAATGTAGAAATAAGCTCTTGACCCAATGGGGTGTGCTTTACTTCAGGATGCCATTGAACGCCATAAAGTTTACGAGATTCATCTTGCATTGCTGCAACTGGAGCGCCTTGAGTGTGAGCGAGTACCTCAAAGCCTTCTGGAGCACTCTCAACTGCAACGCCATGACTCATCCATGTGTTTTGTTCTATAGGAGAATTTGCAAGTAATCCTTTTGTGTTGTCAATTTTTGCTTCAGTTTTTCCGTATTCGCCAAGTGCAGCTTTATCTACGTTTCCACCTAATTCATGTGCCATAACTTGGAATCCATAGCAGATTCCTAATACTGGCACTCCTGCTTCAAAAATTTTTGGATCAATATCTGGAGCTCCTGGCTCATAAACTGAAGCTGGGCCGCCTGAAAGGATAATGGCTTTTGGATCTTTTGCAAGCATCTCGTCTACAGGCATAGAGTGGGGAACAAGTTCTGAATATACATTTGCTTCTCTAACTCTTCTAGCGATAAGCTGTGCATATTGTGCGCCAAAATCAACGACAAGCACTGGTCCTTTTGCCATGATTCTCCTTTATATATTTCAACACGATTCAACTTATAATAGTGGCGCTTTTAGACGTTAGTGTTTGATTATGTTGAATTTCTTATACAAATATATTATGTGTGTGCTTTATGGTTATTTTTCTTTATGTTTATGTTTGTTTAGAAGATTTCGCTGTTGTAAAAGCATATGATTTGTTAGTTTCTTGTTAGTGTGTTGTTAAGAATTAGGGTATTTGATATGTAAAACGAACATAAAACTTAACATAATATATACAAACAACTATTTTTTTGTGCACTTAATCGCACATTTTTTCAACATAAGTGCACGAAGAAGTAACCAAATGAACAAAAGTCAGGCGTTGGAACTATACTGGAGCAGATGGAAAAAGAGGTGCAATACTTTTGTTTTGCAGCCTCTATAACCAAAATGGTAATGATCAAATGCACTGAAAAGTGCTTTAGTACAGGAGTACACATGACGAGTCCTGTTATTGGCACCCCTTGGAAGAAGCTCAATGCTCCAGTTTCCGAGGAAGCTATCGAAGGCGTAGACAAGTATTGGCGCGTTGCTAATTATCTCGCTATCGGTCAAATTTATCTTCGCAGCAATCCTCTAATGAAGGAGCCTTTTACTCGCGAAGACGTTAAGCATCGTCTGGTGGGCCACTGGGGTACTACTCCAGGTTTGAATTTCCTTATCGGCCACATCAATCGTTTCATCGCTGATCACCAGCAGAATACTGTTATTATTATGGGTCCGGGCCACGGCGGCCCAGCAGGTACTGCTCAGTCTTACCTTGACGGTACTTACACTGAGTACTATCCAAAGATTACGAAGGATGAAGCTGGCTTGCAGAAGTTCTTCCGTCAGTTCTCTTACCCAGGCGGTATCCCTTCACACTTTGCTCCTGAGACCCCAGGCTCTATCCACGAAGGTGGCGAGCTCGGTTATGCACTTTCACACGCTTATGGCGCTGTTATGAACAACCCAAGCTTGTTCGTTCCAGCGATTGTTGGCGATGGTGAAGCTGAAACTGGTCCTTTGGCAACTGGTTGGCAGTCCAACAAGCTTGTGAACCCACGTACTGATGGTATCGTTCTTCCAATCTTGCATTTGAATGGTTATAAGATTGCTAATCCAACTATTCTTTCCCGTATTTCTGATGAAGAGCTTCATGAGTTCTTCCACGGCATGGGTTACGAGCCATACGAGTTCGTTGCTGGCTTCGATGATGAGGATCATCTTTCTATCCACCGTCGCTTTGCTGACATGTTCGAAACTATCTTCGATGAGATTTGCGATATTAAGGCTGAAGCACAAACTAACGATGTAACTCGTCCTTACTATCCAATGATTATCTTCCGCACTCCAAAGGGTTGGACCTGCCCGAAGTTCATCGATGGCAAGAAGACCGAAGGTTCTTGGCGTGCACACCAGGTTCCACTGGCTTCTGCTCGCGATACCGAAGCTCACTTCGAGGTTTTGAAGAACTGGATGAAGTCCTACAAGCCTGAAGAGCTTTTCGATGAAAAGGGTGCTGTGAAGGAAGACGTTCTTTCCTTCATGCCAAAGGGCGAACTCCGTATTGGCGAAAATCCAAACGCCAACGGTGGTCGTATTCGCGAAGATTTGAAGCTTCCAAAGCTTGAGGATTACGAAGTCAAGGAAGTTAAGGAATTCGGTCACGGCTGGGGTCAGCTTGAAGCTACACGTCGTCTTGGCGTTTACACTCGTGACATTATCAAGAATAACCCAGATTCCTTCCGTATCTTCGGACCAGATGAGACCGCTTCCAACCGCTTGCAGGCTGCTTATGAAGTAACTAACAAGCAGTGGGATGCTGGTTATCTTTCTGGCTTAGTCGATGAGCACATGGCTGTAACTGGTCAGGTTACAGAACAGCTTTCCGAGCATCAAATGGAAGGCTTCCTCGAAGGTTACTTGCTCACCGGTCGTCACGGCATTTGGAGCTCCTACGAATCCTTCGTACACGTTATCGACTCCATGTTGAACCAGCATGCAAAGTGGCTTGAGGCTACAGTTCGTGAGATCCCATGGCGTAAGCCAATCTCCTCTGTGAACTTGTTGGTATCCTCTCACGTATGGCGTCAGGATCACAACGGCTTCTCGCACCAGGATCCAGGCGTAACCTCCGTGCTCTTGAACAAGACTTTCAACAACGATCACGTAATTGGCATTTACTTCCCAGTAGATTCCAACATGTTGCTTGCTGTTGCTGAAAAGGCTTACAAGTCCACAAACATGATTAACGCTATCTTCGCTGGTAAGCAGCCAGCTGCTACTTGGTTGACTCTCGACGAAGCTCGCGAAGAGCTCGAGAAGGGTGCTGCTGAGTGGAAGTGGGCTTCCAACGCTAAGAACAATGACGAAGTTCAGGTTGTTCTCGCTGGTGTTGGCGATGTTCCACAGCAGGAATTGATGGCAGCTGCCGACAAGTTGAACAAGCTTGGCGTTAAGTTCAAGGTTGTAAACGTTGTTGACTTGCTTAAGTTGCAGTCCGCTAAGGAAAACAACGAAGCTTTGACTGACGAAGAGTTCACTGATCTCTTCACAGCAGACAAGCCAGTCCTCTTCGCTTATCACTCCTATGCACATGACGTTCGTGGCTTGATTTACGATCGTCCAAACCACGACAACTTCAACGTTCATGGTTACAAGGAGCAGGGCTCCACAACAACTCCATATGATATGGTTCGCGTGAACGATATGGATCGTTATGAGCTTACTGCTGAAGCATTGCGCATGGTTGATGCTGCTAAGTATGCCGACGAAATCAAGAAGCTTGAAGACTTCCGTCTTGAAGCATTCCAGTATGCTGTCGACAAGGGTCTTGATCACCCAGACTACACTGATTGGGTGTGGCCAGGCGTTAAGACTGACAAGCCAGGCGCTGTCACTGCTACCGCTGCAACTGCTGGCGATAACGAGTAGTGTGAATACTGTTAGATTCATACTTGTTTAGCTAATTGTTAGCTTAATCGGGAGTTAATTTTTTAAAGATTAGCTCCCGATTTTTATATTTGTAAAATGGTGATTTGGCACTCTAATACTTGATTTTGCACTCTAATACTTGATTTAGTAATCAAATTATTTGTTAATCAATAGAATTATTTGTGAATTGTTTTATTATCTTTTAATGTAATAATTAAGTCATATTGGTCGCAATCTTCCAAACATCTTTAATAAAAACATGTTGAAAACTAAACAAATGTTTAGACAATAAAACATATGTTTAATTTTTTGAAAAAATGTAAAATAAATTTACAATTTAATTTATTTATGATTTTGACCTTATATTTTTCCGTTTTTCGGCGTGTCGAATCCGTATTTTTTCCATATAATATTATGAAAATCATAAATTTTTATAAGAAAAACGTTGTTATGTAGGTTTTTATATCGTTAAAAAGATATTATTAAAAAGTACATTAAAATACATGTGAGCTATACGATATTGAAGGTAGAGATTAAAGATAGAGTAGTTCTATCAACTTGTCATGTTCGCTTGCTTTGCACTTACTTTAATGCACTTTATTGATTCTGTTTTGCATTAGATTTGCTAAACAGAATATATCGTCATTTATTATGCAAAGTTTCGTTCAACTTCGTTATTGTTAGCAGGCTCAATCTTTATTTATAAATATAAGGAGTGAACCGTGAACGGTGTTCTATCTGTGTTGCTTGACATTTTTCGACAGCCAGCAGTAATTGTTGCGTTAATATCTATGATTGGCCTAATCGCACAGCGTAAGAAAATATCAGATATTTTGCAAGGTTCTATTCGTACATTAGTTGGTTTCTTAGTATTAGCTGCAGGATCTGGAGTTATAACAGATTCGTTAGCTCCTTTTGGAAGTATGTTCCAGCATGCTTTTAGAGTACAAGGTGTTGTACCTAATAATGAAGCGATTATTGGTACTGTATTGTTGAAATATGGTTCAGAGTCTGCTCTTATATTCTTCTTCGGAATGATTGTAAATATTGTTTTATCTATAACTTCTCGTTTTAAGTTCATTTACTTAACTGGTCATGTTGCATTTTATATGGCTAGTATGCTTGCTGTTATATTTAATGTATCTGGATTTGCAATGTGGGAAGTATTGTTGTGGGGCTCTATTGCTCAAGGCTTATTTATAACTATTTCTCCTGCTATTGTTCAGCCTTTTATGACAAAAGCTGCCGGTAAAGACGATGTTGCTTTAGGTCATCCTGCATCTGCTGGAGTTGCATTAGGAGCAATAATTGCTCGACTTACTTCTTCTAAAAAGAAGCCATCTAAGTCGACTGAAGATATTAAGTTCCCTTCTGCTTTAGGTTTCTTGCGCGATACTACAGTTCTTATAACAATTTCAATGGCAATAATTTATGTTGTAGTAGCTTTATTTGCTGGTTCTCAATATATTGAAAGTCAATTATCTCATGGTCAAAACTTTATTATATTTGTAGTTCTTAAAGCTGCAACGTTCTCTGCAGGCGTGTTTATTATTCTTGCAGGAGTTAAGGTTGTTTTAGATGAAATAGTGCCTGCTTTTAAAGGTATTTCTGAAAAGTTAGTTAAGAACGCAAAACCAGCTTTAGATGCTCCAATGACTTTTGGTTTTGCTCCTAATGCGGTTCTTATTGGATTCTTGTCAAGCTTTGTTGGTGGTCTTCTTGGAATGATTATTATGATAGTTTCTGGCTCAACAGTTGTAATACCTGGAATTGTTGCACATTTTATGGCTGGTGGAGTTGCAGGAGTTTTCGGAAATGGACAAGGCGGACGCAGAGGTTGCGTAATAGCATCTTTCGTAAATGGTATTTTTATCACGTTCTTACCTTTGTTGCTTTTGCCAGTGCTTGGCGATTTAGGTTCTGTAAATTCAACGTATTCTGATGCTGATTATGGAGTTACTGGTGTAGCTCTTGGATATGCTAATGTTTTTGGCGGTCGTGCTATCTTAGTTACTTCTGTAATCGTTTCAGTAATAATTTTCTATGTTGTTTCTTTTATTACGGCTCGCCGCAAAGTAGAAAATAATATCGAAAAAGTTGTTTTAGAATCGTAAATTATTTCATAAGATTTTCATATTGCTTGAATAAGTATCCGTAACTTTGATACTATTGATTCACATAGTAATAAACAAAAGCCGTTGTTACTGTTTTGATTGTATAGCGTTATTTTGCGCTTATGATTATTATTGTGGCAACGGTTTATTGTAGTATTGTGAAGCAATTAAGAAGATTTTAACTTTTAAGATTGTTAGATTTTAGATTTATTGTTATTGCAAAGGCTCTGTTTACTGTATTTGATTAAACATTGGAGAGTGATGTCATGCCTGATGGAGTGCCAAAATATATAGCAGTTCGAGATAATCTTCGTCAGCGCATAGATTCTATGGATCCCGAAGAACAGTTGCCTCCAGAGGTTGAGCTTTGCAAACAATATAATGTTAGTCGTATTACGCTCAGGCATGCTGTTGATAGTTTGATATTAGAAGGTTTGCTTGTTCGAGAGCAGGGTAGAGGTACTTTCAGAGCTAAAGGGATAATAAATAGCCAAAATAGGGAATTTATTTCTGATCGTATACAAGGATTTTATCGCGAAAGTGGTTCTTCTAGTTGTTCTATCAAATATAAGGTTTTGGAAAATAATGTTATAAATGATGAAGAAGCTGCTTTACAATTAGGCTTGAATGCCGATGAGGATCTTATTTGTTTAAAGCGATTGCGATATGTTGATAATATTTTATCTCATTACAGCACAGTGTATTTAAATGCTTCTCGTTTTCCTAAGATTTTAACGCATGATTTTTCTGAATCTTCTTTAGCTGATTTTCTTTTTAGTACGTATGCAATATCTCTTGCTGAAAATGAGATTTCAGTTCACGTTGAAAAACTTTGTAATCGAATGTCTGAAGTTTTAGAAGTTGACGAAGGCACTCCTGCTCTTGTTGCTCAATCTGTTGTAAAAGATAAGTTTGGAACTATTATCGCTTTTTGTGTAGCTGTTTATACTCCGAATTATGGAGATATACATTTCCATTTGCACTCAATCAATTAGTTTTTGGGTATTGCTCGAATTTATTGATATTTTGGATTAAATCTTGATATCTTGATGTTTGCTGTGATATCTTTGGCTGATTACTTTGTTATCTCGTTTGTTTGCTCTGTTTTGCATTGCTCTGTTTTGCGCGTGACTTTAATGTTTAATTTTGCGTGATACTTAGGATTCCTACATAATTTACGCTTAATTTATGGCATTTAATCGTTGCATATGCATAAAGAAAAAATAAAATCACAGAATTTTGCACATTATTTACACATTTAGCCTATTTTTAAGGTGTAAAAATAGGCTAAAAATGTTGATATATCAGCTCTCGCTGTATGGTGTCCGGAGCGGGAGTTGAACCCGCACGCCTGTAACAAATAGGCACTAGCACCTCAAGCTAGCGCGTCTACCATTCCGCCACCCGGACGTATTTTAGGCAACAGATAGAACTATAACACCTTTTTGTGAACTTTGCTTCGGCGTGTTGCAAATTATTTGATATTTTGAAGAATAATTTTAGTTGCATCTATATTCGGTTGAAAATCAATAATATTGACAGGTTTGTTATATATTTTATTTTGATTGTCAATAAAAGAATGCTGCGGAAGAATTGCGTTATTGTGATTAGGGTAGTCGAGCCTAGTGAAAGATCCGCGTGATTCGTGGCGATTTAACGAAGCGTAAAGTATTGCTTTAGAAAGAGTAATCATATTTTGTAATTCGTATATTGTTGTCATTTCTTGGTTGAATATAAGAGAAGTGTCGCGTGGTTTTAATTCTCTCGCGCTTTTTTCAATTTCGCTAATTGAATTTAATGCTTCAAGAATTGTTTTTTCACTACATCTAACAGCAATAGCATGTTCCATTACTTTCCCTAATTGTGCGAATAAGGCATAAGGATTACTTTCTGTGCTTTGTTCTGTGTTTTCTACTGTGTTATTTATTGTTTTATCTTTTGTTTCGCTAAGCATATGACGAATTATATTTGCTCGCTTAAATGTAAGATTTTTAAGTATTTCATTAGATGATTTATTTATTTCATGAGTATTTTCAGTATTTTCAGTTTCAAAATTTATATTATTTAGCTCATTGTTTGTTTGCGTGTTTGTTTGTAAGTAGTTGTCAGTTGAGTTGTCACTAGTGTTGTAACTAGAGTTGTCGTTTAAGCTGTCAGTCGTGTTGTTTTGCAAGTTATTTTTAGAGTCAATTTGTGAAGTTTTTATTGAATTTGCTATTGATATTCCAGCTTTCGTTCCAAAAAGACAAGCTTCTAGTAAAGAGTTTCCCCCAAGTCTATTTGCTCCATGTACTCCAACGCATGAGCATTCTCCAGATGCATATAATCCTTGTATAACTGATTTTTGATTTCCATCCCACTTATATACTTCTCCGTTTAAGCTAATCGGGATTCCTCCCATAGTGTAATGTGCTGTTGGCTTTATTGGTATGAAATCATGAGATGGATCGTAATTGCCGTATTTTTCTATTGTTTCAAGAACTTGCGGTAAAACTTCTTTCATATGATCTTTTTGTATATTCGTCATATCTAGCCATACGCAATCTTTTGATAAGTTATCGCTATGAGTATCTTCTACGCCTCTGCCTGCATCTATTTCTGAAATAATCGCTCTGCTTACTACATCTCTTGGTGCTAAGTCTGAGTGTATGGAATCGTAATTTTTCATGAATGCTTCATTTTTAGAATTGCGTAATATTCCTCCTTCGGATCTAGCTGCTTCAGAAATCAATATTCCTGTGTGAGATAATCCTGTTGGATGGAATTGTATGAATTCGCAATCTTCTAGTTGTAATCCGGCTTTTAGTGCTAAAGCCATTCCATCGCCTGTTAAATCCCATGAATTTGATGTTGTACTAAAAAGTCTTCCTGCTCCGCCAGTTGCAATCAATAATGATTTAGTAGATATAGATAGAATGTTGCCATTTGATTCATTGTATGCAACAATGCCTTCAACTCTATTTGACTCGTGATTTATTGCAATATCCGTTACATAGCATTCTTCTGCAAAATTAATATTTTCAGCTACGCATTGTTGCCATAGACTATACAATATTTGATGTCCTATTCTATCTGCAGCATATGCTGCACGACGAATCGGTTTTTGACCGAATTTAGAAGTGTGTCCGCCAAAATTTCGTTGAGCTATGTGTCCATCGTTTGTGCGGCTAAAAGCAACTCCATAGTGTTCCAGTTGTATAACTGTTTTTGATGCTTCTTTTGCTAGTATTTTTGCAGCATCTTGGTCACTAAGCCAATCTCCTCCGTGAACAGTATCGTAATAATGCCATTGCCAATAGTCTTGATCAATATTGCTTAAACTTGCAGCTATTCCGCCTTCTGCAGATCCTGTATGTGCTCTTAAAGCTTGTAATTTAGATATAACAAGTACAGATGGTTTTTTGCCATTTTCTGTTAGTTTTTTATATGAATCTGACTTTACTATTCCAATAGCTGCAGAAAGTCCTGCTGCTCCTGATCCAATAATCACAACATCGTATTGCAATGATTTAATATTTGGATATGAACTTTTATTTGTAGTTGATTGTTCGCTAAGAGTTGATGGCATAGTTCTATTTTCTCACAATATTGAATTATTTATAGCAAAATATTCTAGATTTAACGTCAGGATTTCTTTGTTAGTATTAAGCTATCGTTGTATCTTTTAATAAAACCATTTATTTCGAGCAGAGTTATTATTCCAGAAAATTCTGCAATAGATGGCATTGAGTTTAGAATTGCTGTTGAGTCTGGCATGGCTGTTGAGTCTGGCTGTGTTTCAATTTCAGAATCTGTTGTTGATTTACTTTTCTCAAATCTATTTTCTTTTCCTTTTATTATTTCTAAAGTTGTGTTGTATATTGCATCCATGTTTGCAATCATGTGACGTTTTTTGCATAGTTTGATTGCGTGCAAAATATAATTTTGTAAATTATTATTTATAGATTCTTCGAAATAGTTTTCTTCATTGTTTTTTGTTTCTTTCTTGAAATTAGATTCACAATTATTTATCAATTCGCTATTGCAAGACTTTGTGTGGTTGTTTGTGTGGTTGTTTGTGTGGTTGTTTGTGTGGTTGTTTGTGT